>JBBRUH010000164.1:0-10935 GCA_038248005.1 Cytophagales bacterium
GTTTTCTCAGGGTCAGTCGAGAGATAAGCCTGTTGGATTCTGACACTCTTACTGGGGTTTATCTTTGCCCAAAGTACTGAGTTTACTAAAAATTTACGTTCTATTTCGGTAGGCATTTTATTGTCTTTTAGATTTAAAATCAAATTTCAGTATTTTTATTCAAAAAGCATCTACACACCAATTTTTAAAAAAAATCGTTAGCTTTATGGCTCAAATAATAAGCCTGTAAGCTCATTCACTTAATTAATTTAGAAATTTTTGATTAAATATGAAAATATCTCTTTATCTATCCGTCCTTTTTATTTTTTTAGGTATTCATTTTTCTGCACAGGCTAATAATGATACCCTTAGACTTAAATCTTCTAAAAAGCACAGTGTAGAAGCAGCGGCAGCTACTCCCGAATCTGAAAAAGGACTGGAAGAACTTGAATTATCTAATCAAAGATTCTTAGAAGACCTAAAACAGAGACAACTTACTGAGGATGAGTCTATGTCTGTTCGGTCAGATGACTCTGAAAAAGGTAATTCAAACAAAAAATCAAAATCTTTAAAGAAGAAATCTAAGAAAAAAGGAGCTGTAAAATTAAAGAAAAGCAAGACTTCAAAAAATAAGAAAGCACGCATATCGCAAGAAAAAAGAGGTTGGTCTTGGGGCAACTGGGCTTTGAGTTTTAAATGGTTAGAGTTAGATTGGTGGCTAGTAGGGTTTGCGATTGCTTTATTTTTAGGGCTTATTGTGTTATTGTTTATTCTTTTGACAGGCAATGTCCTCACTTTATTTGAGATGATTTTATTTGCTTTGGGCTTTGGCTTTGCTATCTTTTCTTACATTTTTCTTGGCTCTGAATCAGATGGAGGGAGAGGAGCGTATGAGTTTTTTGTCTAATATGGTTTGTTTAGTTGGGTAGGAATTATGGCGATTATTGCAGGTTTTGCAGGCTTATTTGGAGCTACAGGCGTTTTTTCTACTTATCTTTTAGTAGGGCTAATTATCGGAGGAATATCTTTTATTATCTCACTTATTTTGGGAGATAGCATTTTTACTGGATATGAGTTTAGAAAATTTTAAGGAATTAAGACTTAACATTAAGTCTTAACTTTTGATATTAAACTGCTCTTTTAATTGTGCCAATACTTTATAGCAAGTTTGAGTAAACTCATCTAGCAAATCAGGCAAATCTTCGTGGTTTTCATTTTTCATAGCGTATTTTTCGATGATTCTCACACTCTGGTGAAGTGAATCTATACCCATAAGATTGATAGAAGATTTTAATTTATGAGCAATCTTGCCTACTTCTACTAACTCCTTTTGTTGATAATGTCTGCTCATTTCCTCGAGAGATTCGGGTGTTTTTTCTATAAACATTGAAACCATTTTCTTTATCATAGCTTCATCATAATCTACTATTTTTCTGAGTTTTTCTAGATTAAAGAGCATAAGGTTATCTTGTTTTATTGTTTTGTGTTTTGGTAAATTCTTATCCTTAGGAATATCAGAAGGTAAGATTTCTTCTATACTTTCGCTAGGGATATAATTTACTTTAGTCGCCTTTTTATTTCCTTTTTTATCGAGCACCTTTACTATTTGATTTAAGAGTTCTGCTGGCTCAAAAGGCTTAGAAACATAGCCATCCATCCCTGCATTGAGGTATCTTTCACTATCTCCTTTGATAGCGTTGGCAGTAAGGGCGATGATAGGGATTTTCGATTTATGTTGTTTTCGGATGATTCTAGTAGCTTCAATTCCCCCCACAACAGGCATCTGAATGTCCATGAGGATAAGATCATAGTCATTTTTAAGAAAACTATCTACGGCTTCTTTTCCATTTTCAGCAATATCCACATTAGCTCCCCATTCTTCTAGGAGAGTTGTAGCAAGATATTGGTTAATGTCGTGGTCTTCTGCCAATAAGATATTGATATCATCCAAGCGAATATCTTTTTGCTCGGTATCCTTGGTGGGTTCTAGGTCAGATTCTTCTCCTACTGGAAGGTTGAGTGTAAAATAAAAAGTCGTTCCGATACTTTTTTTACTATTTACTTTGAGTTCACCTCCAAACATAGAAACAAGCCTTTTACTAATGGTCAGCCCTAAACCCGTACCTCCGTATTTTCTTGAGATACTTTCATCTCCTTGACTAAAACTATCAAAAATGTTATTGACCTTATCGGCATCTATCCCAATACCTGTATCTATGATTCTAAAATCAATTTTATTATTAGTTTCTGTACTTTCTATGAGACGACATTCTATTTCTACAATTCCTTCATCTGTAAATTTGATGGCATTGCTCACTAGATTATTAAAAACCTGTATCAAGCGAGTAGGGTCTCCGATGAGGATATTATTTATTCTTCTATCTACTTCATAAAATAGCCCAACTCCTTTTTCTTCTGCCCTGTATCGGTTGGTAGTGCAAGTATTATGGACAAGGAGTGCGAGATTAAAGCCTACGGATTCAAAGTTAAGCTTACCTGCTTCTATTTTAGATATATCTAAAATATCATTGATAATCACCAAAAGGTTATCTGCCGAAGCCTTGATGGCATCTTGATACATAGACTGTTGCTCGGTAAGTTCTGACCTTGATAAAAGGCGAGCCATTCCTAAGATAGCATTCATAGGGGTACGAATTTCATGACTCATATTGGCAAGAAACTGCTCTTTGGCTCTACTTGCTTCCTCTGCTTTTTCTTTGGCGATTCTTAATTCTTCGGCTTGTTTTTTCTGGGCAGTAATATCTTCGGTAAACATGATGAAGCCTTCTATTTCTTGGCTTATATTATACCAAGGACGTACCTCCCACTTAATCCATGCTTCTGTATCTTGGCTAAGGGTTATTTTTTCTTCGGCTTTCTTTTCTATATGTCCTTTGAGAGATTTACTAAATATTTTCTCCCATTTTTTGGAAGCATGAGGGAGTATATCATAAAATTTTTTGCCCATAATATCCCCATCCTCTGAGAGGTTATAGTCTTTGAGCCATTGTTTACTGACGGCAAGGTAACACATTTCTTGGTCAAACATCGCAATAGCAGCAGGGGCGGCTTCTACAAAAGAGCGAAGTTGATTTTGTCTTTGTAGAAGGATACCTTCAGTTTTCTTTCTTTCGGTAATGTCCCTAGTAAAAGAAACTATAAACTCATGCGCCCCTATTTTGAGAAGCTGTGAGTTAGTCTCTACAGGGAGAGTAGAGCCATCTTTCCGATAGCTTAGCCCTTCACTAATAATATGATCGTTGTGTTTGAGTTCTTTTAGATAATCACGCCATACCTTATAATCTGTAAAATTAGGCTCTAAATCTTGAACCTTCATCTGTATTAATTCTTTGGAAGAATAGCCAGAGTTATCAGCGGCTTCTTTATTGGCAAACACGATTTGTCCACTGTGGTTATTGACTAACACTCCTTCATTTACTGTTTCTACGATTTGCCTGTAAAATTCATTTTGTAATGCCTGTCGGATACCTTCAATCCCCAATAGGCTATGTGAAAATTGTTTTAATAAAGGCATGAGCTTATCCAAAAATTCTTTGGCAATCAGCTCAGAAGGTACTTTTTGATAAACCTTCAAAAAGCCTAAATCTTTCAGATGAAAGAGGATAATGCAACCCTCTGTAATTTCTTTTTGTGATACTAATTGCTTAAAATAACTTTGCTCAGGAGAATATATCTGATAAGTATCAGGTAATTTGAATTGAGGACTATTAATAAATTCATTAGAATGATTTCCATGATACTGCTTAGTCAGTGCTATCTTTCTTTTAAACCTTGACTTAGAGTCAGATTCATTTTCTTTAAGCCATAACGAAAGATAATCTAACCCTAGTGAATTAATCAAAGACTCTGAAAAATGAGTAATTGCTTTGGTAAAGTCTTGGGCTTGACCAATAGAAATAGAGATATTATAAAGTATTTCAGCCTGATTCATGTCTATTTATACAAAAAGATAAAGGCAGTATGCAATTTTGGTAAGGGTTAATATATACCAAATAAATATATTTTAGTTGATATATACTGATAATCAGTTAGTTACATAATATTTGATGGCTTAGCATAGATTAGTCTTCAAAGTAAATCAATTTATGTCAGATGTTCAAATTTCTTCATTTTTAAGCATCCGATAGATAGTAGATTTTCCGATGTCTAATTTGTTAGCAACTAACACCACATTGTTGTCATATTTATCTAAAAAGTGTCCGATAATTTTATTGGTATAGTCTCTTAATGTCATTTCTTCCATCATCATATCAGAGAGTGTAGTGGCAGAGTTAAAGGATATATTATCTTCTTCTATCACGCTATCATTTGCCATCACAGAGGCAAGTTCAATAATGGCTTTTAACTCACGCACATTACCAGGAAAAGGGTATTTTAAGAGCTTTTTTTGAGATTCTTGTGAAATACTGATTTTAGGTAATTTATTGTCTTTACAAAATTCATCTGTAAAGAATTTAGCTAAAAGTAAAATATCATTACTTCGCTCACGTAAAGGCGGCACTTTAATAGGCAAGCCTAGCAAACGATAGTACAAATCTTCTCTAAAATTTCCTTTTCGTACTTCTTCTGCTAAATCTTTATGAGTTGCTACGATTACACGAGCATCTATTTTCACAACTTCATTGCTACCTACACGGGTTACTTCTTTTTCTTGTAATACACGGAGTAACTTAGACTGCATGTTTAAATCCATTTCACCGATTTCGTCTAAGAAAATAGTTCCTTGGTGTGCCTCTTCAAATTTACCAATTCGCCTAGTAGCTGCTCCAGTAAAAGAACCTTTTTCGTGTCCAAATATCTCACTTTCAATAAGTTCTTTGGGGATAGCAGCTACATTGACTGCTACAAAGTTCTTCTTATTTTGTTTGGAGTTATAATGAACTGCCTTTGCTACGAGTTCTTTGCCAGTACCTGTCTCACCTGTGATTGAAACAGTGATATTGGTCTTGGCTGCCTTTTCCATTAGGTCAAATACCTTTTTGATAGCAGGGCTATTTCCTTTAATTACTTGTCCAAACTCATATTTTTTACCTATTTCCTCACGAAGATAAGTGATTTCTTCTTTAAGACTTTGATTTTCACGGATATGGCGAATCGTGTTCCAGATTCTCTCCTTAGCATCATCATCTTTGACGATATAGTCATAAGCTCCTTCTTTAAGCAACTTTACCGCTGTAGAAATATCCTCTTGTCCAGAAACAATCACTACGGGAATATCAGGGTGTTGGGCTTTTATTTTCTGCAATAATTCTCCACCACTCATATCTGGCATGGAGTAATCTAGAGTAATCACAGAAGGTTTTAGATGAAGGCTATTAAGGCATTTTTTGGCAGAAGTAAAGACTTCTACTTCATAATCAGGATTGAGTGAAAGATGGTATGATAAAATTTGGGCATACATTTCATCATCTTCTACTACAAATATTTTGAATGCTTCCATGTTTTATTTAAAAGTTGAGTTTTAATGCTCTTTTGCAGCTATTGTTAATGATTGTGATTTATGACTTCAAAAACTACAGTAAATATTCCAAATTTGGAATAAGAATTGCAATTGACTTAAAGTTTCTCATTTTTGTAAAATTAATTACAATTTGGGAATTATTACCAAATTTCATCAATAAAGATTGGGTTATTGATTATTAGGTTATTTTTTAGTTATTGGGTGATTGAGTTATTAAGTCATTGGGTGATTGAGTTATTAAGTCATTGGGTGATTGAGTTATTAGTTGTTACTTATATAAAGACTCACTCCTTACTTTAAAATATACCTTCTTTCATTCGGTTTTTTCACAAAAAAAGGTCAAATTTGCTTATAATTATATTCAAAGCAAACAACAATGCCTGTAATTTCATCGGATTATCAAAAACCTTTTTATCTTCCTAATTGTCATTTTGAAACGATTATTCCTGCACTTTTTCGCAAAGTAAATGGAGTACCTTATGAGCGAGAAAGAATTACTCTGCCAGATGGTGATTTTTTAGACCTTGATTGGGCTCATCGCTCTCGCAGCCATTCGCTTGTTATCATCACTCATGGGCTAGAAGGTGACACTGACCGTGGGTATGTAAGAGGAATGGTAAAGAAATTTTATCAGCAAGGTTGGAATGCCCTTGCTTGGAATCACAGAGGGTGTAGTGGCGAACCTAATCGCTTGCGAAGATTTTATCATAGTGGCTCTACGGAAGATTTAAGAGGAGTAATCCAACATGTGCTTAAGACTGGAAAGTATGATAAAATAGCCTTAGTAGGTTTTAGCTTAGGTGGTAATATGACACTCAAATACTTAGGGGAAGAAGGTGAGAATGCCCCAATCGAAATCAAAAAAGCATCGGTTTTTTCTGTCCCTCTTCATTTATCTTCTTGTTCTGCTAGTTTAAGCCAAACCAAAAACTGGGTATATGCCCAACGATTTAAAAAAGAGTTAAGCATCAAAGTAAAGTTAAAAGCAGTAATGATGCCCAATGAGATCAATACAGAACACCTTGATATTATCCGTACACTTAAAGACTTTGACAACTATTATACTGCACCTCTTCATGGCTTTGAAGATGCAGAAGACTATTATGAGAAAAGTAGTTCTATCTATTATGTAGATAAAATAAAACGACCTACCTTGATAGTCAATGCTCAGAATGATCCATTTTTAGCTTCTCCTTGCTTCCCTTTTTCCCTCTTTGAAAAGCTAGAAAAAGTATATTTTGAAGCACCTGCTACAGGCGGGCACTGTGGCTTTACGGCTGGTAATAAGGATGGCTTTTATTGGTCTGAGCAGCGTGCTTGGGATTTTATAAAGGAAGTAGAGGTAGATTAAAGAAAACTTTTAGTTAGAACTTGTATTTATCAAATAGACTAAAAAAGGTGGATGGAATGCTATTAAAAGCCATGTTATGAGGATAGATTTTTTTAAATATTTTGACTTTAAGATAGTGTCTTGGAAGTCTAGTAACCTACTAAACTCTCTGTAAGGTATCTCAGTTGTGCCAAGTAAAGATGAGACTAGGTCTCACGAGATACAGTTCTGGTCTGCAAACCACTAGGTGATTAGTTGGCTTGGACAGAAAACTCACTATTAAACTTCAAACATCTCTACCACTCACTAAAATCAGGTTGATGCACACTCTCTAAACTTAAATGACCCTATTATAAACTCCAACCCTCTAAAAATCAACCTGTTATAGGACTCACCTTCACATAATATGTACCTGTCTGAGGACATTTAAAGATAATATCATTGTAATATTTTTTCTTGCCTTTGTTATAATTTGAGAATACTTCTTTTCGATTTGTATCATAAATCTTTACAGAGATATCTTTTTTCTTTCCGCTTTTTATGATGATTTGATAAGAACTTTGATGACTGAAAATATAATTATATTCTTGGGTTTCTGTAATCTCATACCCTTTGATGGTTACGTATTTATTCTCTGTCGCTCCTTTAGACTTGATGGTGATAGAAGATGATTGTGCAAAAACACCTATTGTGAGACAGATAAATAGTAGAATAAACAATGATTTTTTCATGTGAATAGCTATTTTACTTTGTGAATAATTACTTTTCTATTTACAAATATTATGCTACGTATTCTTGATATACATTTGGTTAATTTATTGCTAAAAATCAGCCTTTTCTGTAGAGATTTCAAAAAATGTCTATTTTTGAAGTCTGACATTATTAATTAATAAAACATGATAAAAAAATTACTTCTTATTCTCTGTCTGCTATTCTTCTATTTGAACAACAGCAAGGCTCAAAATAGCCTTGACTATTACCTTCCAGATAGCCTTACTTACAACCCTGCCATCCCTACGCCTGCCTCGGTTTTAGGCTTTGAGATTGGAGATTGGCATTTATCCCACGACCAATTAGTCTATTATATGCGTGTATTGGCACAGGCATCTGACAGGATTACGCTTGAAGAATATGGACGCACACACGAGAAAAGACCTCTTTTGGTGCTGACCATTACCTCACCTAAAAATCAACAAAACATCGCTCAGATTCAAAAAGACCACGTTCAACTCAGTGACCCTAAAAACTCAGGTAGTTTAGATACTGAGAAAATGCCTTCTGTAGTACGTCTTAGCTACAGTGTGCACGGCAATGAAGCAAGTGGGGCTAATTCTTCTGCCTTGGTTGCTTATCATTTAGCAGCTGGACAAAGTACTCAGATGGATGAACTTTTAGACAAAGTGATTATTCTTTTAGACCCCTGCATTAATCCTGATGGTTTTCAGAGATTTTCTACTTGGGTGAATATGCACAAAAGCTATCAGACAGTAAGTGACCCCATAAGCAGAGAGTTTAATGAACCTTTTCCTAGAGGACGCACCAATCATTACTGGTTTGATGTGAATAGAGATTGGCTTTTGCTTCAGCACCCAGAATCACAAGGCAGAGTCGCTAACTTCCACGCTTGGAAACCCAATATCTTGACAGATCACCACGAAATGGGTAGCAATTCTTCCTTCTTTTTTCAGCCAGGAGTGCCTTCACGCAATAACCCTAATACTCCTGCCCGTAACTTAGAACTGACCCGTGCTATTGGCAAATACCACGCAGCAGCACTAGATGCCATTGGTTCTTTGTATTATAGCGAAGAAGGTTTTGATGATTTTTATTATGGCAAAGGCTCTACCTATCCTGATATCAATGGAGGTATCGGTATTTTGTTTGAGCAAGCAAGTGCTAGAGGACACGCACAAGATACTGACAATGGTGTTTTGACTTTTGGGTTTGCGATTCGAAATCAATTTACGGCTTCTCTTTCCACGCTCAGGGCTGCTCTCGGTATGCGTACTACTTTGCTTGATTACCAAAGAGATTTTTATAAAAATGTCCCTAAAAGCAAGGGTGCGTATGTCTTTGGAAACTCCTATGATGAAGCACGCAATTATCATCTATACCAACTCTTAACCCAGCATCAGATAGAAGTCTATGCCCTTGACCAAGAATTTAGTGCAGAAGGAAAGAAATTTCAAAAAGGAAAAGCCTTTGTAGTCCCTCTAGACCAGCCCCAGGCTCGCCTTATCAATACTTTATTTGAGAAGGTAACTACTTTTGAAGACAGTATTTTTTATGATATTTCTGCTTGGACAATGCCTCTAGCTTTTAACCTTCCTTATACCAAAGTAGGCACAGTGCCTAGCTATAGCAAGGATAAAGTAACCCAAGTTCCAGAAGGAAAATTAATAGGTGATAAGAGCGAAGTAGGATACCTGTTTCACTGGGACAGTTACTATGCTCCTCGTGCTTTGCACCAGATTTTAGACAGTGGATTGAGGGCAAAAGTAGCTACTCGCACTGCCACTATCCCACAAAATGAAGATGAAATTAAGCTTGAATATGGCAGTGTGTTTATTCCTGCATCTGGGCAAATCCTCTCTGATGATAGGCTTAAAGTCTTCTTAAGCCAAATAGCCAAAACCAATGCACTCACCATGTATGCTTTGCCTACAGGACTGACAGAGAATGGAATAGACCTCGGCAGTAGTGATATGGAGGCTCTCAAACACCCTCGCCCGATGATGATTATAGGTGATGGAGTAAATTCTTATGATGCAGGAGAAGTTTGGCACTTATTGGACCAACGCTATCAAATGCCTCTGACGATGGTAGAGCAAGGGCAGTTTTCGAGGGCAGACCTTAGCCAATACAATACGATTATCATGGTAGATGGTAACTATAATGACTTGAATGACTCTATTGCCAAAATCCGTGAATGGCTACAGGCAGGCAATACACTTATTTGCTTTAGTAGTGCCAACCGATGGGCTATACAGCAAGGTCTGGTCAATCTTAAATTTAAAACTTTGCCTTCCGTAGATACGCTTTTGAGTCGCTATGCCGATAGAGAAAATCTAAGAGGAGCACAAGAACTAGGAGGAGCTATTTTTGAGGCAGAACTTGACCTGACTCATCCACTTGGATATGGCTTCCGTGATTCTAAGATGGCTGTTTTTAAAGATAATCGCTTGTTTGCTGAGATGCCTAGCAGCACCTTTAATGTTCCTCTAAAGCATACTGATAACCCAAGACTAAGCGGCTATATCTCCAAAGAGAATCTTAATTTGCTCAAAAACTCTCCTGTAGTATCAGTCAATCACTATGGAAGAGGGCAAATCATTTCGTTTTTGATTAATCCTAATTTTAGAGCATTTTGGTATGGTAGCAATAAGTTATTTGCCAATGCCCTATTTTTTGGAAAAGTAATAGGACGCTAGAAAATCATAAATAATTAAACTGTTTTTCATAGCTTGGGGCAATGCTCCAAGCTTTTTTTGTGGGTGAAGGTTGGGTTTTAAGAATAGTAGTCTTACACAATTTTTTGTTTCATTAATTTCACTAATGCTTCTCTACTCCGTTGTTGGTGTTTAGAAATGGCTACTAAGTTTTTATTTGAAACATATTTTCAATCTAGCCATTTCGATACCAACCACTTTTTTGCATCACATAATCATTCCATAAATTACAAAGCTTTGGACTCGAGTTGTTGGTGACGAAACGACTATAAACTATCTCTCATTCAATTATAAACACATCAACAGTCATTTCTAAACACTAACAACGGAATAGTTTTTTCTACTCTTACGGAGCAATGATTGGAGTTTTAGAATACTCGAAATGAACAAGTTATATAATCATTTATTTTATAGAAAAATATCTTTGTGGCTGAACTACGACAGCCTCTACTCCATTGAAAATCTTTGGAGCTACTTTTTTAATAATGTTGTAACTAGCATTTACATCTGCATTGATTAGAAAGCCTTTGGAAGTTTTGAATAAGCCTGTTTTTACTCTTCTGCCTAGATAAGTGCTTTGTTCTCCAATCTTTTCATTATCCAAGAAACTACATTTGCTAGTGTAATTTTCCTCTGTGAGCGTTACTTTAATGCCTTCTAGTTCAGCTTTGTAAGTTAGCATTTGTATAAATTTA
>JBBRUH010000165.1:0-10935 GCA_038248005.1 Cytophagales bacterium
CAGTGATACTAGATTTGATCAAAATACTGATACTACTTTTTCCTTTGTGCTGGGGCGTGGAAGTGTGATTGCGGGCTGGGATGAAGGTCTCAAGCTGATGAACCAAGGCGAAACTGCTACTTTTGTCATCCCAAATACTTTAGCCTACGGTACTACAGGAAGTGGGCAGCTTATACCTGCTTATGCTCCTCTTGCCTTTACACTCACTCTTATCAAATCAGAAAAACAACGCCTCTATGAATACATTGCAGCCAATGGTTTATCTGGAGATACTACCTCTACTGCTAGTGGATTGCTTTATGCCATAGAGCAGGTAGGCACTGGCACTCAAAATCCTTTGGCTACCTCCACAGTTCAGATTAAATACACTGCAGGCTATATTGATAGCCAGGGGGCTTTACAAATTTTTGAAACCATCACCAATGCAGTGAATCTTACCCTAGATAATACAACTGATGATCGTAGAAATACGGGGCTTGTAGAGGGGTTAAGACTTATGAAAGTAGGTGATAAACGTACTCTTTTGATGCCTTCTAGTCTTGGCTTTGGTGCTTCGGGCAAAGGGGCAGTACCTCGCAGAGTTCCTTTGGTATATAGTGTAGAATTAGTAGGTATTTTATAATAATGGAGATATGCTTTGCTACTCGAAATAGCCATAAAATAGAAGAAGTTAAAAGTAAATTAGAAGATGATTTCAAAATCATCTCCTTAGAAGAGCTTGGCTCAGAAGAGGAAATACCCGAGACTACTGGCACAATCACAGGTAACTCACACCAAAAAGCGGCTTATATCTGGGAAAAATACGGAGTAGATTGCTTTGCTGATGACTCTGGATTAGAGATAGAAGCCCTCAATGGAGAACCAGGAGTAGATTCGGCACATTATTCGGGTTCACGTGATTTTGGTCAAAATATCGCCTTGGTACTCAAAAATCTAGAAGGAAAAACCAATAGAAAAGCTCAGTTTAAGACTGTCATTACTTTGGTCTTAAAAGGAGAGTATGTTCAATTTGAGGGAATCGTCAAAGGTGAAATCTTAACAGAACTAAGAGGGAAAGATGGCTTTGGATATGATCCTATTTTTTTGCCAGAAGGATTTAAAGACACTTTTGCAGAGATGAGTTTAGAACAAAAGAATCAGATAAGCCATCGTGCCAAAGCAGTAGCAATGCTGATAGAGTATCTTAATGCTTTATGATAATTAGCTCTTTATAACAAGATTAAAGTACAAACTAATTTTGAGCATCTACTTATTAGCCAATAACACAATCATATTTCAAAATTAAAATAACTCGTACAATGCTTTCTCCCAACTCCATTTACATTGATTTAGAAAAACTAATTGAACAATATATCTCAAAGTTAGAGACTTATTCTCCTCAAGAGTTTGCACACAAAACAGACGAAAGTACTTGGTCTTTGGGGCAGATGTACGAGCATTTGATTATAAGTAATTCTTTTTTTTACTATCAGATTAATAATTGCTTCTCCCAAAGAAAAGGACAAATTGGTGGAGATAAAAACCCCACAGGTGAAAATATGTATCAATACGGCTCATTTCCGTCTATTAAGATAAAAATACCTGAGACTTGGAAAGGGCCAGAACCTATTGCCAAAGCCAAACAAGAATATACCAAACTTCTCCAAACTGAATTAGAAAAACTTAATTTGCTGATAACTCCTTTGCAAAATGATTCAGGAGAATACAAAACATTTCATGCAGCTTGTGGCATGCTCAATGCCTTAGAATGGTATAAAATGGTAGAAATGCACTTAAAGCATCATCTCAAACAAGCATCTGAATTAGAAACATTGTTTTCTAGCTAATTTCTCTCTAAAAATTAACCACCCGATGATACTGTGATACACTTCTGGAATTTATTAAAAAAATATAGGATTTTTGTTTTCATATTCTTTGCTTTAGCTCTTGGGCTAAGCTATTGGCTTTGGCAACGCTCACAGAGACCTGTGGATGCTTGGTCAATGATGCCCAAAAATGCCATTATGGTCATCGAGACACATAATTTTTGGAATTCGTACTTACGTCTTTCTCAAGCACCTCTCTGGCAAAGCTTGGGTGAAACACCTGAGTTTGCAGAAATCAACGGAAGGCTTGATTTTTTGACTACTGACCTTGCTCCCGAAAAAAGTTGGCAAGCATTTTTTAGAGATAAGTCTTGCCTTGCTTCTCTACACCTGACTGGCAAACAAGATTTTGATTTCTTGTATTTTGTTCCTTTAAAAAGTGAAGAAGATAAAAAGCTCTTCGAGCAAGTCATTGCTTATCTCCGCAAAAGAACAGACTATGAGATATTACAGCGTACCTATCGTGGAATGGCGATTCAAGAAATAAAGCATGAGGCTTCTTCCCAAAGGCTGTCTTTTTTGCAATATGGAGAGTACTGGATAGCAAGTTACACACCTCTCTTGGTAGAAGATGTAGCACGTAAAATACAGGAAGGTGATTTTAGCGTAATGTCTAGCCAAATGAACAAGGTAGATAAGCTCCGAAAAGTAAGTTTTTCGCAAAGTAATGATTGGGGGATTTATATCAATAATAAGGAGTTTGTTAATTTTATAGAGCTTACTTTTAAAGAGGATTTAAAAAAATATTTTAAACCCTTGAGCTATTTTGCAGAAGGTTCTTTTTTGACTGCTAACCCCAAATCTAGTTTTCCACTTTGGGAAGGAGTAAGCTTTACCAAAGACAAGGATTCTTCCTCTTTTTTAAATATTTTTGAGCGACAAAGAGGTAAAACACTTTCTATTGAAAGTTACTTGCCACAACGTTCTGCCCTTGTGATGTATCTCAACTTTGAAAATACAAAGCAATTTGAGCAAGCGTATGCTACTTATTGGCAAAAAGAAGGAGGTGATTTTTATAAAAACAGGCAATTGTTTGAGCAGACCTATCGTCTAAGGTGGGAAGATTTTTATGAGAATGCAGCAGGCGAAATGGCTTTTTGTATGATGGAATCAGAAGACACCAAATCTACCAATAAAGTCATTGTCTGGAAAACCAAATCTATCACTCTAAGCCAAAACTGGCTTGATGAACTTGCCAAGAATGCCTCTGCTATTGATAGCACACCTCTTTATTCTGAAAAATATGACAACTATCTTATCAAGCGACTGCCTCTCAAAAAATTCCCTGAGTATTTTCTAGGAGGTTTAGGGCAAGATTTTGAAGATACCTATTATCTCGTAGTAGGAGAGTGCGTAGTGATGAGCAACCGTCTGCAAGGACTAAAAAAATGGATTAATACACACAAATATCAACAAACTTGGGCACAATCTGCTTCACATAGAGGACTTTTGCAAGAAAGTTATCAATATGCCAATCTTAGTGTGGTGCTAGATGTGGCACAAGCTTGGAATATTTTATATCAAAATGCTTCTCCTGTTTGGCAAGAAGCCATGAATACTTTTGAAAAAGACCTACGACAGATTGACCTCATTAATCTACAGTTTCGTTACCAAAATGAACAGTTTGATACCCGTCTTTCACTTCTGGCAGGCACTCAATCTAATGATAAAGGGTTTAGCATAGAGGGCTATGAGGTATTGATGAATCATCAATTTCCTCGTCAAATCTATACCACTCCTTACATAGTAAAGAACCACGATACAGGTGCGAATGAGATATTGGTACAAGACTTTACCAACAATATATTCTTACTGAATGAGCAAGGTAGGGTGCTTTGGCAAAGACCTGCAGGTGCCCCTATGCGAAGCAATCCTCTTCAGATTGATATTTATCAAAACGGAAAACTACAATACCTTTACCTGACAGCCGATAGAATTAGCCTCATAGATAGACTAGGGCGAGATGTGCCTAAGTATCCTTTTTTTCTCCCTGATACCACTCAGCTTAATACGCTGGCTTACTTAGATTTTGGTGATAAAAAACACTATTACCTTGCCTCCAATATAAGGGGATATTTATTTATGTATGATGGTGAACGAAACAGAATTGCTGGCTGGCGACCAAAGCAAGTCAATAATAGATTAGGCCCGCCCGTACAGCAGATAAGGTTAGGCAATGAAGATTATTTGATTGTATGTACCGAAAACGGAACTGTCTATGTTTTTAGCAGAGAAGGGCAGACTAGGGCAGGTTTCCCTCTAGATTTGCGTGGAAGTATCTCTAATCCTCTCAGAATACAGAAAGGACTTGATGCACAAAATACGCTCATCACAGCCCTCACAGACGAAGGTAAGATTGTGGTTTTTGATTTATTGGGTGGTCTTCAAAGTGAAACTCAACTTATCCGCTCCTCTGCTCGGAGTAGTTTTATAGCCTGCCCTGACCAAAATAACCAAGAGTGGCTCATAGGAATAGCTGACAATGGCTTGATTCAGGTATTAAGTGCAGAAGGTCAGTTACTTTTTGAACAAAAATTTGAAAGCACTTCTGCCAAGTGGGAAATCCAATACTTTAACTTTGATGATAATGTCAAAATAGTGGCATTGACTGATAAAGTCGGCTCAAAGACCTACTTGTATGACCTTAGAGGAAATGCTATCGGCAAACCTTTTCCTAGCAATAAAAAGGTACACATGGACTATGACCGCAATGAACGCAAACTCATTATCTACCGAACGTATGGACGTGAAGTAGGCAAGCTTGCTTTAAAAGTAGGTTAAGAAAGAATATTTTGGTAATGACATCTAAAAATAAAGTAACAAATAATTTTTGTCTAAAAAAAAATTGAATATGTGTTATGCTGTGAGTCTTAGTAAAAAGGAAAAAATAAACTGCTCAACAAATGACTTTTGTACTTCATATACGCAGGATATAGACCTTTTTGGATTATTTTATTTTTGTAACTTTACTTAGATTCAAGAATAAACTAATCTTCTTTCTTTTTTTTGTTACTGATGGTAATCGCATAAAAAACTACAAGTACTACCATCATTACTTCTAGCGTAACCATGACGAGATAATCGGGGGTAAACATAATCAATATGAGTTAAATTTTTAGAACTAGAAAAAAATGCTCCCACATTTTATACTATAACAAATCATGTTTTTTAGAAGTTTAGTTTTAAAAAATATGATTTAATCCCTTTGAAAAGTTTATAAAAAAAAGTAAATTACTCAAAAATAAAACCTTGCTAATTTAAAAATATCAAACATGCTCAATCAAAAACAAATCTCTCAGGTTCTCTTTTTAGATATAGAGACTGTCCGTGGATACAATACTTATGCAGAAATGCCTTCTGGCTTACAATCACTCTGGAATCAAAAAGCAGATAAAATAAAAACCGAAGAAGAGCAAACACCAGAAGAGAAATACCTTGACCGTGCAGGAATCTTTGCAGAGTTTGGGAAGATAATATGTGTGAGCTTTGGATTCATTAATTGGCAAGGAGATGAGCCTCATTTTAGGGTCAAATCTTTTTATGCAGATGATGAAAAATCACTCCTTTTAGATTTTAAAAAACTATTAGAAGATAAGTTTGCAGGCTGGCAACTCTGTGCCCATAATGGTAAAGAATTTGATTTTCCATATCTAGGGAGAA
Organism: Cytophagales bacterium; assembly: GCA_038248005.1. Lineage (GTDB taxonomy): Bacteria > Bacteroidota > Bacteroidia > Cytophagales > Microscillaceae > JAABSX01. Next base: position 5,526 of record JBBRUH010000165.1, read on the forward strand.
GATTTCTTATCAATCAAATAGCTTTGCCTTCTGTATTACAAGTCCAAGGCAAAAAACCTTGGGAAATTTCTTTTTTGGACACTTTAGAGTTATGGCGTTTTGGAGACTATAAAAATTACACTAAATTAGAACTACTCTGTGAAGTTTTTGGTGTGCCTACCCCCAAAGATGACATAGATGGAAGCCAAGTAGGAAGAGTATATTGGGAAGAAAAAGGATTAGAACGAATAGCACGGTATTGTGAGAAAGATGTAATCGCTACTGCTCAAGTAATGCTCAAATATGCCGTAATGCCTAGCATCCAAGAAACTCATATTCACTCGGCTACTTTTGAATAAGTAAAAGATTAGGTAACTGTTTAGGTATTCAAAAATAATATTATTTTAATTTATTCAATTAATTAATTTATTATGTTGTGTTTTATTCATTTTTAATATAAAATATATTTAAATTATTGGCAATAAAAAAGTTAAAAATTAGCAATATATTTCGTTAATTTTACTTTAAAATGCAAAATAATTATTTGTTAAAAATGAAAATAAGAAATATTATCCTAAATAAAGTACCTAAACACTTACAAGATTAGTTATAAATTATTGATTATTAGAATATAAAACTCTGATAATGAACATTTACTAATAATAGAGTTGTTATATACAAACTACCAACACTTTAGCTTTTTTTGCAACCACACAGGTACATAGAAAACATAGGAAATTGCTTGTGGAAATATTTTATATTAGCTTACATTCTAAGATTCACAAATAAAAATTTGATGTAAATCATTGAAAATCAAGAAGTAACAACTCTAATAAATAAGTGTTTTATTTTGAAAGACTTACTAAATCAATTTGCGAAATAAAAATAATTGGCTACTCCAAAATACAAATCTTAGAAACTCTGATACATCATACACACCTCTAATTTAGCATCAGTATAAAAATACATACCAAAATGATACATCTATCTAATTTTAGGCGATAGTCTAAATAAAATAGAAGTAAATTTTATTTTAGCACAAAACTTACAATATATATCACAAGAAAGCCATGGTACTTCCAGAGAATCTTATAATTTGGAATAATCATTGTAAGCTTTCTTTTGAAATTTAATCACCATCAAATATAAGATTTAAAATCTATTCAATAGACTGAGTTTTGAGCATAAGCAATCCAATAAAATACTTACTATTAGGATTTCGAGCTAGATTTAAGGTTGATTTAGTAAATAAACTAAGTCAAAAAAATAAAATAGCTTCTAAATCCTTATTGATTCATATAGGAATACTTCTATATCTGAATACTTGGTCTGTGTCTTTGTATGCTCAAATGGCTGATACACCCAAAGAAATTTTTACTGCGAAGCGAAACATAAGCCAAATACTACCTCCTGAAGGATATCAAAGAGTATGGGCGGAAGCAGACTCTTATGATTCCTATCTACAAAATCTAGCTCTCAAAGAAGATACTTTAATTTATTTGTATGATGGAAATCTAAAGCCTAATCAAAGTTTTAGCTTTGCAGTGTTGGATATAGATGTAGGCACTAAAAATTTACAGCAATGTGCTGATGCAGTCATTAGACTGAGGGCAGAGTATTTATTTTCAAAAAAGCAATTTGATAAAATTCATTTTAATTTTAGCAGTGGAGATACTGCTTTTTATACACAATGGCGTGAAGGCTACCGAGCAGAAGTAAGTGGAAAGCAAGTCAGATGGGTCAAAAAAGCAGCGTATGATGATTCTTATGCTAATTTCAGAAAATACTTAAATCTAGTATTTAATTATGCAGGCTCTTGGTCATTAGATAAAGAACTTCAATCCATCTCTCAACCTGAGAACTTGGACATCGGAGATATGCTAGTGAAAGGTGCTTTCCCTGGTCACGTGATGCTCATAGTAGATAAAGCACACAATGCTCAGACAGGCGATTTTATTTTTTTATTAGCACAAAGTGCTCGCCCTGCACAAAGCATTCATGTAGTTAAAAATCGCTCAGACTCTACACTGAGCCCATGGTATAGTATTCAAGCTTTTAAAACTAAAATTGATATAGAAGAATGGACTTTTTATCCCGAAAATTTAAAAAGATTTTAGCCTATTCAGGGCTAAGTATAAGCATTACCCTAGTGATAATATGGGGCGTGTTTTCTTGTAGTGGTGGTGGTGTTGACAAAACTATCCAAAATGACACTACAAATACAGGCGAAGAAGATAATATCGTTACGGTCAATACCTATGATATTCCTCCTCAGCTAGAAAATTTTGATAACTCTTTTAAAGGTATTTTACCTAATCTAGGAGAAATCCAAATAAATCTACGTCGCTATGGTGGTGAACTCTCAGGTAACTGGTGGGCTTGGAATAATCTAAAATATAGACAAATCAAGGGTAAAATAGAAGCAGATGGTGAAACCGTTCACCTCATATTTTATCAAGAAAATGGAGATGTATTAGGAAATATAGATGGAAATCTCAAGGATAAAGCAATTGAGGGGACATGGAATGATGTCAATAATACAAATGGTTTACCTATTATACTATCATTAGACAACAACCAAGCAATCTATAAAATAAAAATAGAAGATCTCGAAGTCAATAAAAAATCATTGGATGGTAAACAAACCATCAAAATAACATATCCTGTATTAGTTGGAATTGCAGATATTCGTATGTCCAAAAAAATCAATCAAATCATAGAAGATTATTTTGAGAATAAAACATTAGTGGATAGTATCAACCAAACAAAGGATTCCTTTAATGAAGATGTGAAGTTTGAAATAACTTTTCTCGCTAATGAGTTTGTTAGTATCTGTAAACATCATCATCTCTCCAAAAACAATGATACACAACTTTTTGATGATTCACATGGGATTAATATTAATTTTAAAAGAGGTAAACAATATGAGTTAAGAGATTTATTTAATGAGAATGCTTTTGAGCAACTTAATACTATCATCAAAACCCGTATTAATAAATCTTGTGGAGGATCACTTACCGAGGAACAACTGAAAGCATGTGAGTTAAGACCTAGTGAAAACACCTCCTTCTCTCTAAGCAAAGATAAAATTACTTTTCACCTTACAGAAAGACTGCCATACAAGCTAAGAGGCTGTGGATATGTGAAAATTAATTATGATGATTTGGCTACCTTGTTTAATCCCAGTGGACCATTGAGTGAAATGTAGATTGAATAAGCGATTTTGAGGATATATTTTATTTAGAGTTACCTTGCTCAAAATTATAAATTTGCAAAACTTTTAGTCTATTTAACATTTTTTTCGGAAAGTTGACGCAAAGTGCCTATATTTGCAACTCTTTTTCACGAACCTTCATTTTGGAATTGATATGAATGATTTAATAAAATTAGTGGAAGCAGATTCACAAGAAATCCGTGCTTCCTTTCCTGACTTTAAAGCTGGTGATACACTTAATGTGTATGTAAAAATCCGAGAAGGAAATAAAGAACGTATTCAGGTATTTAAAGGCATTGTAATCCAACGCCGCAACATAAACACCAACGGAGAGACTTTTACTGTACGTAAAGTGTCTAGTGGCATTGGTGTTGAGCGTGTTTTCCCTCTACTTTCCCCTAATCTTGAAAAGGTTGAGGTAGTCCGCAAAGGTGCTGTACGTCGTGCTCGCCTTTTCTATCTAAGAGGTAAATCTGGTAAAGCTGCTCGTATTAAAGAAAAAGTAGTTCAGAAGTAATCTCTACCTCTGAATATTAATATTATAAATCGCCCATGGCTAAAATAGCCGTGGGCTTTTCGTGCTGTAATTATCAAGTAAGTATTTTTATATTGTCATTGCCCATAGCCTCACCATAGTCATCAGGATATTCTCACCTCAGCCATTCTCCTTTAGTGGATTCATTTGACAAATGATAGTTATTTGAAATCCGAGACTATATATCAGTATGATTATGGTGAGACACCAAAATTTCACAAGTGAGATGCCTTGCGAGGAGTTTAAAAGATACTTGACTTTCCAAGTCTGACAGACTTGGAAAGTCTAAAACCTTTAGAGGTTATGTATTATTAAACTTTAAGCGTTTACACTTAACACCAAAATCTCTAAAGGTGAAACACCTTTCATAGAGTTTAGACCTTGACAATGAGAAATCAAATATAGTTTTTGATAATTCATTTAATCCTGAGTTCAGATTAGTCTTAAGCAAAAAAAAGCCTTGCATTAGAAAATGCAAGGCTTTTTAAACTACTAAACTACTTAATTTAACTTTATCTATATAGGCTTAGTAAGCCATTTCTTCACCTTTAACCATATTGTAAGCAGTGCGGAAGATAATTTTAACATCCATCCAAAGGCTCCACTTTTCCATATATTGAAGGTCTAATTCTACTCTTTTTTCCATCAATTCTATTGTGTTGGTTTCTCCACGAAAGCCATTCACTTGTGCCCAACCTGTGATGCCAGGTGTTACAAAATGACGCTCACTGTAGTTGTCTATTACTGTAGAGTAATACTCTAATTGCTTTTGCATATTAGGGCGAGGACCTACTACTGACATATGACCTAGCAATACATTGGCAAACTGAGGAAGCTCATCTAGTGAAGTCTTGCGTAAAAAAGCACCTACTTTGGTGATACGCATATCGTTTTTGGAGGCTTGTTGCTCAGTGTCATTACTAGCAGTCATTGAGCGAAACTTAAAGCAAGGAAACAATACGTTTTTCTTACCTGGTCTCATTTGCACAAAAAATACAGAGCCACGTGATTCTAATTTGATGGCAATGGCGATGATTGGAAATACAAACAAAACCAACACAACCAATACACAAAAAGAAAACACGATATCAAATGCTCTTTTTAAGATTTGATTGACACGTGAAGCCAAAGGCTCTTGGCGTAAAGCCATTACAGGCACATTGTCAAAATAATAAGAAGATACTTTGGTGCTAGGCTTTTCAGTATTAGCTACACGAAAGTAAATAAAGTTTTTGTTGGCAAACTCAGAAAGCTCTGCGAGCAACTGACGGTCTTGCACTGGATAAGCAAAATAAAGCTCATCAATGTTTTGGTCTTTGCAATATTGCTTGAAAGACTGTATGTTGGTTTTGTTAAGGTCAAAGAATCCTTTGAACTGATAAGCCCAAGCTCCTTTTTGAAAAAAGTCAGCTAATTTTTGAGCTTCACTTCCTTGACCAAGTACTACTACTTTACGAGTTTGTGCAGGGCTAAGGGTTTGGATAAGAGTAGCGAAAAGAAGTTGGATGCGAACCCAAAGTAAGATAAGTACTTGTGCTGGGTTTTCTTTTACATTTTGGATAGAAATTGCATCGGAGGAAAGTCTGTATGTTTGTTTCATTTTCGTAAGTATTTTGTAGTTTGTGTTAATTGCTTACGTTAATTACCAAAGATATGCCAAGGCTCAAAAAAATAGCTAAGTA
>JBBRUH010000166.1:0-10782 GCA_038248005.1 Cytophagales bacterium
CCTTAACTAATGCTTCATAAATTTGTTCTCTCTTCTCTAAGTCATTATGTACATCTAGAAAGAAATCATACAGAAGTTTAGAGCCCATGCCATGTTTGCCTATATCTTGTGGACTTTTATCTGTGTCTTTTTCTCTCAAAAATCCTCGCAATTGCCCCTTCTCTTTGATTGGTTGCTCTGTATAAAAAGGCTTGCCATTATTGATTACTAATAAGTTTTCTTCATCAAAGCAAAAATACATTTGAGTGGCCTGGGCATCATCTGCATTTTGTAGAAACTCATAGAATATCTGAATATAAGTTTCGCTAGCAAATGTTGTCGTACTTTTGATAAAGTCTAAGTTTTTACTTTCTCCCCTAAGTTGTATCAGAAATTTGTCTTCGGGAGTACCTATTTGCTGAGGTACTTCACCGCATACTAGTTGAATATACTGCTGTAAATCTCTTATTTTCATAGTTTTAGTTGATTTTGCTGTCTTTTTGATACTCTAAAATAATTCTAAATTCTACTCGGCGAGATTGGTTGTAGTCTTCATTTTCTCTGTCTGTTATTTTTCCTTTCTTATCTAAGGGTTTGGCATAGGAGTAGCCACAAGAAATAGTATTTTGGATTATAAATTTCTTCAATTCATCTGAATAGTTTTTATAAGCTGCATGATTTAGCAAATATTCATATACCCTCAAAGCTCGCCCATTAGAAAGGGCAAGATTATAGATATAGTCTTGCCCTCCTTCACTAGAAGCATGTCCTTCTATTCTGATTTCTTTGATGAGTACTTTGTCTATGCTTTGCTTATCATAGACCTCTTTAATTGCTTCTAAGTATTTGGGAATAAATCCATCTAATAAGGTTTGGAAATGAGGTGTAAGAGTAGTATCTGCATTTTCAAATAGAATTTTATCTAAAGTAACAAAACGCAAAGTACCATCATCATTCACTTTAATATTCTTATTTTCATCTTTAAATTTATCTCTAAACTCTGTTACCAACTCTTTATACTTACCCTCTACTGCATCTTTCTCAGTATTCTGTGAGTACAGCCAAAAGGCAATTACAATAAATACAATCATAAAGCCCGTAATGAGGTCTGTATAGCTAATCCAAAAATTACTTTCTTCTTCTTCAGTTTTATTGAACATAGCTTAGTTTTGTTTGAGTGATAATAAATCCTTAATCTTACCTAGTTCTTCTATAGTTGTTCCAATCTCCGAAATACGGTTTTGCATTTCTGCTATTTTCTTATCATATTCAGGAATATTGCCTATTTCTTCTTTTAATTCCTGCAAGGATTTTGTTTGTTCTTGGAGTTCCTCTACAATTCCTTTGTTGGCATCTTTGAAAGCCGTATATTCTACTACTGCATCTTTGAAGCTACCGCTAATGGTTTCTAACTCTTGCTTGGCACTGATTTGCCACTCTTTAATCCTATCTAATGCTTTATCTAGATTAATGACCCCTTTATCTATTGTACCAGCTAGTGCATTTTGAATTTGCTCATCAAACTTACTAAAAACATCAGTGAGTTCTTTGAACTTATCCTGAATGGCATCAGCATTGTCTTCATAATGTTTTTGTAAGCCTTCATTCATAGTACTGAAGTTTGCTGCAACTGATTCAAATTTGGTTTCTATGTTTTTAGCATTCTTTTCATAATGCGTGTTCATCTCATCTATTCTATTACCAAATAGTTTTCCAACACTATCAATAGTATTTTTAGAAGCCTCACCAGTTTCTTTAAGCTGTGTAAGTGTAGTTTCTAGCTGATTTTTATTCTCTGTAAGAAGAGTCGTCATTACATTTTTTAGATCTTTATTGATTTCCTCAATATTTTTTTGAGCTTGCAAGAGAGCTGATTGCCCCATTGCTCCAATTTCTAATTCTAACTTCATATTAAGGTTATCAAGTAGTGCTTCAAGTTGCTCCTTAAAATTAGTAGGGATTTTGAATAGAAGTTCTTTGACTTTTTGAGTTTCTTTCCTGTGGTCTTGCATCTCTTTGTAGAAATTCTCAAAATTACTTGTTGTCAATAGGCTATGCAAACTGTATAAACTTTCATTACTTTCGCTGATTGTTGTGAGCTTTGAGTTAGTCGTATTTAATGTGTCGGTTAATACGTCTGTTAATATTTTAAAATGTTTTTTATTATCCTCTTTCAAATCCCAAAGTGTGATTTCGGGGGATTGATAGGCTACTTGATTTGACTTTTCTTGCTGGTACTCTTCAATACTCAGTATTATTTTTATTAGTAGAGATGAAGTGATACTACCAGCAATACCTACAATAGAAGATGAGAAAGCTTGAGTAAGTTTTTGTACTAATTCGGTAAAACCTGCTTCATCAAGTTTTATTCCTTTTGATAAATTATACCATATCACCACAAAAGTAAAAAATACACCCAAACCAGTCCAAACGTTTGGGATATAACCTAAGGAAGTTTTACTGTTGGACAAGGCATAGGTGAGCAGTAAAATAAATGTGAAGATTATACCAGCCCAAAACACATACCATACATACGTATCTTTCCAAAAACTATACCCCTCAATTGTAAAGTTTATATTAATCCCATTAATCAGTATTAGTAAAAATAAAAGGGTTAAGATCAGTACAATACACCCGCTTATATACCTAGAATAGCCAACATTATTATTTTCCATAATTTATTTTTAAAAGTTTAAAGATTCAGTTTTGATACAAACCAATCAACACCCTCAGAGATGCTGTAATACGCTTCAAATCGTTGATTTTATACAAAAAAGAAAGGATTTCAATAATATCACAGCCAATCTACCACAGCTTTCCCCTTAGTTTCTCCAAATATGTTGTATTTAATTGAATTTACAAAATAAAATATTTTGATATATAAAGTAGCGTATGGCTTTAGCCTACGGTAAGCACCAGCTAAAGCAAATACTACATCCATCACCCACTAGTCAGGATTTACAATCTCGACTACTGAGTGGAAGATTTTTAATCTGATTAGTCTAAAAGAGTATTCTTATTGGAAGAAGGCAGAACCTTGGATAATTGAGCATTTTTGTCCTTGCCTGTGCAGATACAGTCATAGTTAGCAGTACTTTCAGAAAGAACCTCTACTACTACTACTTCCTCAAAAATCAATACCCTCATATATCTCTATCAAGGGTAATTCGATATTGAGGGAGGGGATAGATATAAAGTCTTCTTTTTGATGATATATTTCAAGTTGCCAAGTATGAATATCTGTACGTACAAATAACTCTGCACGCAGAGATAATGAATCTACCAAAAGATACTCTTTGATGCTTGGGAGAGATTGATATTTTAGAAATTTGATACCTCTGTCATAGTTGGCAGTACTTTCAGAAAGAACTTCCACTACTAAAACAGGGTTCTCTATTATATCTTGACGGTCTTGCCATAGCGTTGGTTTTCCACAGATAACCATCACATCAGGATATACAAAGCTATTATGATTTGTAATCCCTAGCTTCATATCACTGTTGTAGGGGCGGCAAGCCTTTCCTCGAAGTTTTTCGTTAATCATTGTGAGTAAATTAACGACAATTATATTATGTGCAATAGTAGCACCTGCCATTGCCACGACTTCTCCTGAGTGATATTCGTGCTTATTTGTAGCTTGCTCTTCCCAAAATAAATACTCTTCTGGCGTGGCAAAATAGCGTATTTCTTCTTTTTTAAGTGCTTCTCCCATTTGAATTTTTTCTTGCAAAATAGACAAAAAATGAACTATATCCAAAAAATACACTATCTATTAAAGTTAATAACTTCCCTTATATTTTCTCAAAGCCCACTCTGTGCTGATAAGTGCCAAAATCAAGAAAAATAACCATTTAAGATTAATGACTTCTTGCAAATCTTCGGTGCTATGGATGAGATTAGGACGGCGATTATCTAGCAGTAATTTGCTCAAAGCGTTTACTTGACCTTCAGTAAAGAATTTCCCTCCTGTTTTTTGGGCTAATTGTCTAAGAAGATTAAAATCCGCTGTGTTATTGAGTGCTTCTAATTGCAAGTCTTTGATGGTAAACTGACCCGTAGAGGTTTCATTTTTTCCTTGTACTTGTGCAGTAGCAGTATAATTATAGACTCCCTTAGGCAAACCACTAATTTCAAACCTAGTATTGCCCTCTGCCGAAGTAAAGGTATAAGTTCTTGCTTTGCCTGCACCATCTACAATGCTGAGGTTGATTTTAGTACCATAGATGCGCTCATAAATCTCATTATATATCTCTGATTCAAAGATTACCTTTTCAAAATCAAAAAATTCGGTGTTAACAGGATAAACTCTTAGGCGGCGTTTGTCTTCTTTGGTGGAGAGATATTGTACGATTTTATTAATCAAATCATCAAAAGCTTCGTGGCTATTGCCAATCGCATATTCTTCTAGTCTCCATTTCCAAAGACCTTCGCCGAATAATGCTACTTCTTTTCTTTGTGCGTTTTCATTTAGTACCAAAAGAGGTTTTTCGGTAGCGATATTCCCTACTCGCTGTTGAAGCAACACTTGACTGCCATTGCTTACTCTATATTCTCCAAATGGCACAGTAAGAGGAGGTAGTTTTTCAATCTTATTCATCTTGTCTGCCTCAAAAGTAAATTTATTAAAAGCACGATTAAATACTGGAGTTACCTCATCTGTTCTCCCGATTCTCCCCATCACTTTGGCAGCTCCATTGATACGGTTGAAAGTGTTTAAATCACTTGCAACACCTAATATAAACCAATTAGGAACATTTTTAAACTTTTCTATGAGTTCATTGCCTCGCCCTGAGATGCTAGGGATTTGATGAAAAATGACTACATCATACTTATCATCTTTGTAGGTATTAATGCCAGGCATATAGACTTCAAAGCTTAGGTTTTCATTTTTTTCTATAGCACTTCTGAGGGCTTTAATATCTGGATGTGGAGCACTTGCGACAAGCAAGACTTTTTCTCTCCCATCTATGACTTCTACATAGACATCTCTGGTGTTATTACGTGCCGTAAATTCACCCTCAAGCACATCTACTTTTACGATGTAGTGTTGCATTCCTTTGCTTTTGGCATTGGTATAGAAAGTAATAGTCTGTATTTCGTTGTCATTTTTGAAGCTAATCGTTTTCTTATCTAAAATCTGCCCATTTTGAGTAAGATAAGCAGTCAGGATTCTGTTAGGATAGCCTATGTTTTCTATCTCAGCCACTACGGGGAATTTATTTCCTAAATAAGCTACTTTATTGGCTAAGACTGTTTGAAGTTTTATATCTCGCTTGCGTGTAGTATCTCCTAAACCTAGTGTAATAATCGGAAACCCAAAATTACGGAAAGCAGGAGAAATCCCTTGATTATAGATGCCATCAGAGACTAAGACAACTTTATCAAGGTTTCTATTTTCATAATTATTCTGCACATTGCCAAGCATCGCACTGAGGTTAGTGGCTGGTAAGTTAGAAGAAATACTACTAATATCTTTAGGTGTATTACTAAGGTCAAGGCTCTGAATGTCAGTATCTATGCCTGCTTCTTGGAGTTGCTTACGAACCTGATCTAGGGATTGATAGAGTTTTTTGAGTTTGGTAGTATCTGTGCTTTCAGGGATAGATTGAGAGTTGTCTATGGCAAATACTATAGTTGGTTTTTCTTCTGTGTTAGTCACCTGACGCATGAGTGGATTGAGCAAAAGCAAAAAGCATAAAATACTCACCACTGCAAATCGTAAAAAAGCCAAGCCATAATTCATTGACTTTGACCAAGGTGCTTTCTTTTGATATAAGAAAAAAGCGTATAAAGCCCCGATTGCTAGACATACTAAAATAAGCCAAGGAGATTGCTCAAAAAGGAGGCTGGATTTATTCATTGTTTATGGTTTTGTTTCTTCTGTTTTGGGACTCAACCCAAAGGTACAACTCCAAAAATACAACAAGGACTGCAAATAACCATAGATACAAGATAAGATTAGACTAATTTTAACTTTTAGAGGAGATTATTCAACAACTTATGGTTATTGTAGTAGCTTAAATAGGGATTTCATGGTAGATTTGAGTATTCAATATGAAATAGAAATCAATAAATAAGGTAAGTTTACTACTTTAAGATTTAAATTGAAAATAGGTGTAATGGACGAATTAATACAAAATATAAAGAATTTAGCTGAAGTTTATTCTGCAAACTTGAAAGGGAAAATTGAAGCTAGAACAGAAGAACTGAAAGCTGATGACAACTCTCATTATCTTATTTATCGTGTTTTAGGTATTTCATTCCAAGAAGGCCAACTTATTGACCAATATCAAAACACAGGACGATTTTTATATAAATATGCAGGTTCTTTTCTTGAAAATGCAACAACCTTATGCTTGAGTTTTAAGTTTCCTCACGGCATAAAAACCAAAATAGAAAATACTATTGGACAACGTCCAAAAACTTTTGAAATTGATTTTCTAAATGGTAATGATGCAATAGAAGTAAAGTGGAGAGATGCAACCACAGACGGAGACCACATTACAAAAGAACACACCAGAGTAAAAGTAATTAGAGAACACGGTTATAAGCCAATCAGAGTAATGTTCTATTATCCTCAAAGAATACAAGCCATCAGAATTCAAGAAACTTTGAAAACACTATATGCTGGTGTTGAAGGAGAATATTATGGTGGCGATGAAGCTTGGGAATACTTAAAAAGCTATTCAGGAGTTGATTTAAAAGCTATTTTGACACAAATTGCAAACGAAAGGACACCCGAAAATGGAAACTAATAAAATCTATCACGGAAATTGTGTTGAGAAACTCAAAGAAATTGAATCCAATAAAGTTGACTTAATTTACTTTGACCCACCTTTTTTTACTCAACGCAAACACAGTCTTACGAATAAAGATAATTCTAAAACTTATGAATTTGACGACAAATATAGCTCTCTTGAAGAATACTTAATACTCATTGGAAATGTTTTAGAACAATCAAAGAGAGTATTAAAAAGTACAGGGAGTGTATTTCTTCATTGCGACAAAACAGCATCGCATCATATTAGAGTTGTAATGGATAAGGCTTTGGGACGTGAAAACTTTCAGAGCCAAATAATATGGTCGTACAAAAGATGGTCAAATGCCAAAAAAGGACTATTGAATGCACATCAAGTTATATTTTTCTATTCAAAAACGAAAGATTTTAAATTTAATATGATTTACACAAACTATTCAGCTACCACAAATCTTGATCAGATTTTACAAGACAGAGAAAGAGATGTAAATGGGAAATCAGTCTATAAAAAAGATGAAAATGGAAACGTAATTTTAGGAAAAGAGAAAAAAGGTGTGCCACTTTCTGATGTTTGGGAAATCCCTTATTTGAACCCTAAAGCCAAAGAAAGGACAGGTTATCCAACCCAAAAACCTGTCTTATTATTAAATCAAATTTTAAATATAGTTACTGATGAAGGTGATTTAGTGCTTGATCCATTTTGTGGTAGTGGAACTACTTGTGTTTCCGCAAAGTCATTAAAAAGAGACTTTATTGGAATAGATATTTCAAAAGAAGCAGTAAAACTTACCAATACTCGCCTTGAAGAAATGATAATTTCAGAATCAAATTTATTAAATAAAGGAACAGATGAATATCAAGGAAAAACTGAAAAAGAACTCGCAGTTTTACAAAATATAAATGCCTTTCCTGTTCAACGTAATAGTGGTATTGATGGATTTTTAAAAGAGCATTTTAAGGGAATGCCTGTTCCCGTGAAAATTCAAGGAGAATATGAAACTGTTGAAGATGCTATTGAAAAATTAGAAAAGGCTTCATGTAGCAAAGATTATAAAATGAAAATTCTTATCCAAACAAGAGAAACTGGAATGAGTAGATTATTCAATTTTGAATCAGATGTAACTATTATCAAATCCCTTGAATTACAAACTAAGGAGTTGCTGAAGGAATAAATATTATATCTACTCCTAAATCTGAGAATTGAGAATTAGCTATTCTAAACTAACCCTAAATCCAATATAAATGATTAGGGAATTTTACTATTTTCAAAATAACGTACTCGCTATTTTGAGTAAGAATCTCCAAATTCCGTTCAAGCGAGGACGCTTGAACGAGGTGAGTAGCTTAAGTAGGGATTTCATGGTAGATTCATACCTCATTTCCACTTTTTAAAACACAGAATAGAAAGCTATTTACTTCGTTTATTTATTGAATCCAAGATATGAAAACAGAATATAGTATTAATTATGATGCTGAGACAGTAGAGGAAGCCAAAGACTATCTTAAATATAGATATAAACAGTTAGGTAAATTTGGTTTTTATTTGAAAGATGAATTTGTGATTGAAAATAATTCCATAGTTTCTATCTATAAAAACCCGTTTGATGCAGGATATTATGGAAGTGTATATATTCTGAAGCAATACAGAGAAAAACGATTATTTTCAAAAAGAGTACAAGAGTTTATGATTACTATTGTAACTCTTGATGAATGTAACTTGAGTGATTTTTTAGAAAGTAAAGAAATAAATCACATCGTTTTAAATCATAGCTCTGCCTATAAAATCATACAACAATACTACGGAAATGATAAAACTAAAAGAAGTGAAGTGCCTCTGATTTATCATATTGAGGAAGGTGGCTCTATTTTGAACACGATTGGTGCGTCCGACATTGTAAAAGATGCTTATTATTTACACCCATTATTACAATCAGATGAAGGATTTAATAAAAATAAAAGTTACGATTTTACAGGAATTAATACCGAATCTGTCATTTTGGCAATGGAATATAGACGAGTTGCCAACAGCTATTTATCAACCAATAACATTGAAGACTTTGTAGGTTTTTCTTGTGAAGAAGTAAAGCAGATGTTGATGGCTGATAAGATACAAAACTATAAAGATTTTATGCTGTTTCATTATGAGAAACACGAAAGAAGTAATGAGCTTTACCAATATTTTAATCATTGGTTCAGACTTCTCAATATTGATTATAATGATTGGGCTGATTATGATTATGGCTAATACTTCATTAGAGTTGTTACATACAGACTACCGACACTTTAGCTTTTTTACAACCACATAGACACATAGAAAACATAGGAAATTGCTTACGAAAAGCTTTTGTGTTGGCTTATCATTCCAAGATTCCCAAATGAAAAATTGATGTAAATCGTTGAAAATCAAGAAGTAACAACTCTATTAAGATTTACTTCTCATCTTATATTTTTCTGTCCAAAGGACATAAAGAAGATACACCACTAATAATCCAAAATTAAACAGAGTGCCTATGAATAGGCTTTCTGGGGTAAATAACTGACTGATGACTATCAAAACTCCTCCCAAAGCCAAATGACCAAAGGCAGAACCTAGATGATAAGGAATAGGATAGTGCCTTTGTCCTAAAATATAACAAGCCACACTCATAGAAAAATAGGCAATCAAAACCACCCAAGCCGAGCCTACATACCCAAGTAAAGGTACAAAAATAAAATTGAGCAAAACAGTCAGCACAGCCCCTCCTACCGAAATCCAAGTACCAAAGTAAGTCTGATCACTGAGCTTAAACCACACTGAAAGGTTATAATAAATACCCAAGAAGATATTACCCAATAGCAAAACAGGCACTATCCCCAAGGCAGGGTAAAAATCAGGATTACGAATAAAAATCATCTTCAGAATATCTATATTCAAACTCACTCCTAGCCAAAGCAAAACACACACAATCACAAAATAACGCATCACCCTAGCAAATAACTCAGGAGCTTTTTTGTCTTGTGCTTGTCCAAAAAAGAAAGGCTCGGCGGCATAGCGAAAGGCTTGAATGGCAAGTGTCGTAAAAATAGCCAATTTAGCACAAGCACCATAGATTCCTACGGCATCTTTACTAGTCAGTCCAGGGTAAAAATTTTCGGGCAGAAGATATTCAAGTAAGATTTTATCAAACATCTGATTAATCATACCTGCCAAACCCATCAGCATAATAGGATAGGCATATACTAGCATAGGACGTAGTTTTGCCCAATCAAAACGAAATCGAAATATAAGAAATGAGCGATACAAAAGCAATATCACAAAAGCATTGGCGAGTAGATTTGCCAAGAATACATACCCAATCCCTAAGTCAGGATGATAGATAGTTACCACTACTGGTTTTAAACTTTCAAACCAATAACCCTCATAGACATTTCGACAAAAAATCAGGAAAAAGACGTTTAAGAATACATTTAGACCAATATTAATCATCTTGGTGCTTACAAAAAAAACTGCTTTATGCTCTTGGCGAAGACGAGCAAATGGAATGGCTAATAAAGTATCAATGCTCACTATCAGAATCAATGCACGAAAAATAGCTGTTCTGTCTGCAAAATTAAGTGCATCTACTATCCAAGGTGCTAGTACTAGACCCAAACCACCTAATACTAGGGTACTGATTAATACTTGACTTAGTACCAAGTTATAAATTTCGTGTGAATTTTGGTCTTTACGGGAAGCAAACCGAAAATAAGCCGTTTCTAAGCCATAAGTAAAAATGACATTGAGGAAGGCAGCAAAAGCAAAAAATAAAGTCAATACGCCATACTCTGCCGTAGAAAATCCATAAAAGACATCTATATGCAGTGGCAAAAGCACGTAATTAAGTAACCGTCCTAAAATACTACTCAGACCATAGAGAGCAGTCTCTCCTGCTAGTTTTTTCAGTAAACTCATGCCCCAAAATTAGAGAATATTTCTGATTTTTAAGTGAATTGTAAATAGGAGAGTTGGTGGATGAGTGATTGGTATCTTTAGTAGAAATATTTGAAGTTGAATAAAAAGCCCCCTC
>JBBRUH010000167.1:0-10772 GCA_038248005.1 Cytophagales bacterium
ATTTTTCTCGAAGTAAAAGAAAAAATAGCTAAAAAATAAGTGTCTCCTATTATTTTAATGTGAATTTTTAGAAAGTCTAAGTAAAAAGGAAAAAATAAACTGCTCAACAAATGACTTTTATACTTCATATACGCAGGATATAGACCTTTTTGGATTATTTTATTTTTGTAACTTTACTTAAATAGTTTTAAAAGACAAATATGAATAAAAAAATACTATTATTCATTCTTCTTTGTAAATTGGATTTCCTCACCAATACCTACTTCTTACCTTTTAATAACTTTCTTAATATATTTTTTATCCTGATTAGATAGTTGCAAAATATAACTTGCTATTTTCTG
This sequence comes from Cytophagales bacterium, assembly GCA_038248005.1. Taxonomy (GTDB): domain Bacteria; phylum Bacteroidota; class Bacteroidia; order Cytophagales; family Microscillaceae; genus JAABSX01. The sequence continues at coordinate 342 of JBBRUH010000167.1, forward strand.
CTCCATCTTGACTTTCTCCTATCCCAAAGTCTTGATTAACTACTTCTTGTGAAGTAGTTAAGTACATCAGTCTAAGCTTTTTCCGTTACTTCACTCGCATTGATGGATTCAAAATCAATTTCTACTTGATTTCTTAGAATATCCTCAAAGTTTTCTCTTTTACGGATAAGATGAGCTTTGCCTTGATGCACGAGTACTTCGGCAGGGCGAAAGCGAGAGTTATAATTAGAAGCCATACTCATCCCATACGCTCCTGCATTTTTGAGGGCGAGAATATCTCCTTCACGCACTTCATTGAGTTTGCGGTCAGAGCCGAAGGTATCATTTTCGCAGATATAACCCACTACATTATAAACTCTCTTTGCTCCTTCTGGGTTAGATACATTGAGTATTTCGTGGTGTGCGTCATACATCATCGGGCGGATAAGGTGATTTAAACCAGAATCAACCCCTACAAAGGCAGTCGCAGGAGTTACTTTGATGACATTAGATTTGACAAAGAAATGCCCTGATTCACTGACTAAATATTTACCTGGCTCAAACCAAATTTCTAGTTCTTTGCCATATTCTTTGCAAAAATTCTGGAAAGCTTCGCTCATTCTTTGTCCTAAATCTTGAATATTGGTAGTAACATCTCCTTCACGATAAGCTACTTTAAAGCCACTGCCAAAATCAATAAAATCTAAACCTTCAAAATCTTGTGCTGCTTCAAATATGATATTTGCCCCACGCAAGAAAACTTCTGAATCCAGAAAATCAGAGCCTGTATGAACGTGTAAGCCCAATACTTTAATATTATTGGTCTGTATTACACGGTGTACGTGCCTCATCTGCAGTACTGAGATGCCAAATTTAGAATCAATGTGTCCTACTTGTATTTTAGAATTTCCGCCAGCCATGATATGTGGGTTAAGACGAATACAGCAAGGAACTGTATCTCCATACTCATGCCCAAACTGCTCTAAAATAGAAATACTATCTATGTTGATAAAAAGTCCTAATTCTACACCTTCTTTGATTTCGTCAAAAGAAACACAATTGGGTGTAAATAGAATCTCTGAGGGGTCAAAGCCTGCCTTGATGCCCAGCTTGGCTTCTTGAATAGAGACTACATCTAGCCCAATACCCTGCCCTTTAAAAAACTTTAGCACAGAAAGGTTGGTCAGTGCCTTGGCAGCATATTTTATCTTGAGAGAAACGCCTGAAAAAGCACTTTTAAGTGTATCTAGTTTTTCGAGCATCTTGTCAGTATCATAGACATAAAGAGGTGCGTCAAATTGCTCACATATATTTAAGACAGGGATGCCTTGTATTTGGTATTGGTTATTGATTAGTTCCATGTTCCTATTGGGGGATATACTCTATCATTTAGTGAAAAGCTTATACAAATTATTTAGACCTCAAAGATACAAAAGTATCATTGAGTAAGTGCGATTAGGTGTTTTTAAGCCCAAAAAAATATTAAAAATTGATGAATTTTTCTAATTGTTGTTCCAGTAACTCTTGAAACATAGGATGTGTGATTTTTCCTTCTTTAAAATGATTTTGAATTTGATAGAGCTTTACTCTTAGGCTCATTACATCTGTACCAAGGTAAGAAAGTATATCATTCCAATGACTTAGGGCCAATGCTCCACCCTGAATCCCTGCGGAAAGCCCTACAAGGGCTGCTTTTTTTCCTTGAAAAGAATCTGGATAACGTAAACCATCCACAAAGGTTTTAAGCACACCAGGAAACGAGCCATTGTATTCTGGAATGATAAAAATAAACTTTTCACCTTCATCTATGACTTTTTGGTAGGCATTAAAAGAGGTGTTTTTACCTGAGTTTTCATAGAGGGCTGAATATACAAAATCTTGGGGCAAACCACTCAAATCTAGTATTTGGCTTGGGATATTTTTAGCTTCTAATAGCTTTTGGTAATATTCTGAGATAATTCTAGTAAGTGCATTCTGACGATTTGTGCTAGAGATAATGGTTATTGTTGGGTTCATGCAAAGATGAGAGTTAGAGTGATGAGTTTTGATTTATATTGTCATTAGGCATTTATTGCCATCGTCTTAACTATGATTTTTTTTGAAAGTTTTGACAGATGATGATTTTCTCTTTCTAATCTAGAAAATAATCTCAATAAGTGATGAGTTATAAATGATGAGTGATGGGTTATTCTATTAAAATACTGATAATCAGTTTTTTATAGTGATATCAAAAGGCAAACTAATTTTGACCATCTACTTATTTTATTTGTAAAGATGCAAGCAAAGACATTTGTATTAGTGTATTGTTTTGGTTAAATGGTAAAATAAGACCTTGACGGATTTTGGTGTGTCGTCCAATCAGTTGAATTCTAATGCTGAGTAGCTTGTGACGATGCCCCAAGTTTTAATGTTCAAGCCTTTCAGGCTATTTTATATAGTCATTAAGAGCTATGTTATTAATCCTTGATTGACTTGACTAGACCCCAAAGCCTTCACAGGTGGGACACCTTTCGAGGAGGTATATTTTCCGACAAGATTACCAAAACGCAACACTAGTATTTGTGTAACAACAAAAAATGACACTGAAATATGACACTGTTATATATTAGAGCTGTTACACACTAGTTATCAACACTTTACTTTTTTATAACCACATAGACACATAGAAAACATAGGGAATTGCTTACGAAAAGCTCCTGTATTAGGCAGCAAAACTTATCATTATAAGATTCTCAAATAAAAAATTGACATAAATAATTGAAAATCAAAAAGTAACAACTCTATTACTGTTGCACTTTTATCTTGATGGGTTTGAGGGTATATCCTTTTTCTTTAAGTAAGTGAATTAGTCCGTAACTTCCAGGTAAATGCCCTGCACCTACTGCAATGAATATACTTTTACCTTCTTTGAAATAGGTATCTATTTGAGGAATCCAGTTATTATTACGGTTGATGAGCAGACTTTGTATTTCTTCTTTTGGAGTGGTCTTTTCCATCAATTCAAGTAACCCAGATAGGTTTTGCTCACTATACATATTGGTCATGGTCAGTACATCTTCTGTAGAAGTGCTATCGTCATCATTAACCATTTCCATGAGCAAGTCGACTTGTCTTTCTAGGCTATATCCATCATAGAGTGCGTGAAGTTGGTCATCTACGGTTTCAAGCCCAGCTACTTGTTTATTGAGAGCCTTGCCTTGCTCCTGAAAAAATCCATCCATTGAGTTTCCAAGTGGATTACTTAAATCAGTAGGTGGTATGGCAGTTTCTTTTTCTTGACTCTTCATATATTTCGAAACCATCACTAACTGCTGTATAAAAACGGGCTTCATATTATTAAAAGTAGCGGCACTGATTCCCATGTTTTCTTTTAAGCATTTGTCTACGGAAGCATACTGCTCGGCTGTGAGTAATTTTTTGAGAGATTGACCAGAGGGCAACAAAGTGGCAGTCATCATTTTAGCAAAAATATTCATTGATTCGCTCTTATCTATTGCCATTTCTCCTATGACTATATCTACTGAATCAAGGGCTTGGAGGATGTTTTCATTTTTTTTGATAAACTGATAATCATATAAATGATGTGTCCCGAAGAGATAACTTGGTTTAGTGAGTTCATTGCCAGAAATCTCCCAAAAAATAGAATTAAGTGGTGTTTGAGCAGTTACCAAAGTAATGCTCAAACAAATAGTAAAGATGCTTAGGATGTATTTTTTCATGAAAAATAGGTTATTTCTTTTGAAATTTTTGTGATAAAAAACATTTGATAATGAATTAGTCAAAGTAATTTATAGATGACTGATTCACTATGTAACAAGCAAATCTATCAAATCAATCCCTTCCTACATCTCACTTCAAAAACTTTATTCAAAATCAAAACGATTTAAGTTTTCATCCAGTACTTCCCAAGTATGGTCTGCTAGAAGGCTTACTTTAGAGATATACTCAAAAGGGATAGATGCTCCCCATTCTTCTACACTAACCATAGAGAGTACATATTGTCCATTTTTACGCAAATAAAGGTGATAGGTGTGTCCTACAACTGGCTCAAAATTCATATCTGCATCATATATTTGACGTGATACTTCTGCCCTATTTTGTAAAGCTTCTGCTTGCTCACTTAGCACACGCATTTGGTCATAAAGCTGCTTAAGCTGTCTATTCGTTTGCTGCTGCATCGCTGCGATAGACTTTCCGTGAATAGCCCCTTTCTCTGTAGGTCTGATGACTGCCCCTCCTGCTGTATGAGCATAAGGCAGTGTACCAGGGTTTTCGGTAATCTTATCTTTATCAATAGGATTTACAAACTCTTTTGGTTCTAGCTTTTCTTTATTCATCTTATGATTTTTATTTTATCAGCTAACTTAGCAAAGATACAAATGTTTGATATGATTGACAAATTAGCACTTCAAGCTCAGTATTTTAAAGAAATATTTTTTTAGGTCTTAAACATTTCAACTTTTCAGAAGTTTTACTCTGATAGGCTATTTTTTAAATTTTCACCCCTCAAATGAAACATTCTTACTTATTACTCTGCTTGGCAATAAGCCTAACTACTCAATTATTTGCCCAAAAATCTTCTCTAAAAGGAGTAATTATAGATTCACAAGACCAAAGTTTGCTCACGGGAGCAAATATTATTTTGCTCAACACAGAAGAGCAGCCCGTTAAAGCCTCCTTTAGTGATAAAGAAGGTAAGTTTAACTTTACAGAAATTAATACAGGAGAATACATACTCAAGATTAGTTTTATTGGTTATCTTACTTATCAAAAAAACATCTCTATTACACAACCTGAGATAAACTTAGGAAATATTAATCTATTGGTAGATAATAATATACTAGAACAGATAGATGTAATAGGCAAAACACCTCCCACAGTTCAGAAGGGAGATACTACAGAATACAACTCACAGGCTTTTAAAACCAACCCTGATGCCAATGCAGAAGACCTTATCCAAAAAATGCCAGGCATTACTACTCAAAATGGTACAGTCAAGGCACAAGGAGAGCAAGTAAGGCGTGTATTGGTAGATGGAAAAGCTTTTTTTGGAGATGATGCGAATACAGCACTCAAAAATCTCCCCGCCAATGTCATAGATAAGATTCAAGTATTTGACCAAGCCAGCGACCAAGCTCAGTTTACGGGAGTAGATGATGGTGAATCTGTCAAGACCATTAATATAGTAACCAAAGTAGAGATGCGTAATGGCACTTTTGGGAGAGTCTATGCAGGCTATGGCACTGATGATGCTTATAAGGCAGGCGGAAATGTTAATTTCTTTAATCAAGATAAACGTATCTCAGTAATAGGACAGTCTAATAATATCAATATCCAAAATTTTTCTTCAGAAGATTTGGTAGGTGTCGCCAGTGCTTCTAGTGGTGGTGGTGGCAGAGGTAGAGGTGGCAGAGGCGGTGGTAATAATAATAATACAGGCAACTTCTTGGTAGGGCAACAGAGTGGTATCTCTACTTCTCATGCTATTGGGCTAAACTATACTGATAAATGGGGAGAAAAAATTTCAGCTTCAGGAAGTTATTTCTTTAACAATACTCAAAACACCTCTATACAAGCTCTCAACAGGGAGTATTTTTTGGAAGGCAATCAAAATCAATTTTATGATGAACAAAACCTTAATACGGCTAAAAACTTTAATAATCGCCTTACACTTGACCTAGAATATAATATTAGTCAACGTACTTCTATCATTATGCGTCCTAGATTGAGTTTTCAGAGTAATAATGCTTTCGAAAATTTCACAGGAAATACTACTGAAACAAGGGAATTACTGAACCAATCGAATAGCAATAGTAGTAGTGATTTGGGTGGATATAATTTTTCTAATAACCTTACTTTTAGACATCGCTTTGAGAAGAGAGGAAGGACACTCTCTTGGAGAATAAGAACCTCCCTTAATCAAAACTCAGGAAATGGAAGCTTACTTTCAGAAAACCGCTACTTTAATGACACTTCTGAGGAACTCGATTTGATAGACCAGCAATCTGATATATTGGTAGATGGGCTTGATTTAGATAGTAGGTTAACTTACAGCGAACCCTTAGGCAAAAACGGTTCTTTGCAATTTACGTATCAGGCTAATTATCAAAAAAATGAATCTGATAGAAGTACTTTTGATTTTGATGAAGTAGAGCAGGATTACATAAATCTTAATCCTAATTTGAGTAATATTTTTAAAAGTAACTACTACACACAAGGCCTAGAGACACAATACAGATACACTAAGAACAGAAATTTCTTTGCCGTAGGAGCAGAGTATCAATGGGCTAACTTAGAAAGTATTCCCATTTTTCCTCAAGGCAATGACCTTAACAGAAATTTTCAAAATGTATTACCTAGATTTATCTTGAGTTTAAGAATGAAAGAGAATAAAAGTCTAAGGCTTTTCTACCGCACCTCTACCAATCCTCCTTCTGTCAATCAACTCCAAGAAGTAATCAACAACAGCAATCCTTTACAGCTAAGCACTGGTAATGCAGCCCTTAATCAATCTTATCAGCATAGATTAGTCATCAGATACAGTGCACCTAATGTGGATAAATCGCAATCCTTTTTTGTCTTTTTTAATAGCAGTTATACTAGTAACTATGTAGCAAATAGCACGTTGATTGCGAGTGAGAATACAGACTTAGGCAATGGAATAACGCTACAAAGAGGTGCACAACTTATCCGCCCCATAAACCTACAAGGTGCTTGGAGTCATCAGGGGCTAATGACCTTTGGTTTTCCTATTAATTTTTTAAAGAGTAATCTAAACTTAGATTTGGGAGCAAATTACAGCCGCACACCAGGCTTAATCAACGAGGTAAGTAATTTTTCAAATAATATCGGAGTCAATACAGGCATCGTCTTGAGTAGTAATATCAGCCAAAATCTAGATTTTACTCTAAGCATCCAGCCTGCCTATAATTGGGTAAGCAATACAATCCAGACCAACTTAAATAACCGCTACTATAGCCAAAGCTCAAGGGCAAAACTTAACTGGATTTTTGGAAAAGGATGGGTGTTTTCAGCAGATATTAATAATCAGTTTTACAAAGGACTTTCAGAAGGTTTTGACCAAAGTTTTTGGCTAATGGGTCTAGGCTTTGGCAAAAAATTCTTAAAAGATCAAAAAGGTGAGTTACAACTTTCGGTATTTGATTTACTGGGTCAGAACAATAGCATACAGCGTAATATCACAGATGTCTATCTTGAAGATGTGCGTAACAATGTCTTAGAGCGATATTACATGCTTACTTTTAGCTACAGAATAGCCAGCTTTAAGACTAGTGAAAGGGATGAATAAAAAAAAGAATCAACATTTCTCTACTTCCGAATCAATCGACTTTTCTATCTCAATCAAAGGACTTGCAGTAATTGCAAGTCCTTTATTTTTGGGGATTTTGATTAAAAAAATGGTTTCACCTGACTTGGAAGATTTAAGTGAAATTTCTCCTCCAATTTTCCGCATTGCTATTTTTGCTTTGTATAACCCCAAGCCAAAGCCCTTAAAATAATCAGTTCCTCTAAAAAACATCTCGAATATTCTATGTTGCAGCTCGGGCAAGATACCCTGTCCATTGTCCTTTATTGTTATCAGTGTATGTTCTTTTTCTGGAGTTACCTCAAGAGATACTTCACCAGGGCGATATTTTTGATAGTTGGCGTGTTGTAGAGCATTTTTTAGTACATTATCAAGGGCAATCTCTAACATATCTGGGTCGGTTTCCACTTGAATATCTTCACCTATATTGATGATAAAGTTTACATTGTCAAATCCCTCTGCTCGGTGCATACTACGAGTCATTCGGTGGAAAAGTCTCTTAAGCTTGATAGGTTTAAGATGGTTTTCGTGGTGGCGGATATTTCCTATTTCCACAATCCTAAATAATAACAATTGTAGATTATAAATCACCTTTTTTTGCATTTGAAGATATTCTCTTGCGGGTTCGTTCTCCAGTTCCATCAGCCCAATATTACAGAGCCCGTCTAGAGTAGTCAGAGGCCCTTTGAGGTCATGAGAAGCCTTATATAAAAAAGTATCCAAATCTCGGTTGGTTTCTTCTAGCTTGTGGATAGCATCCATCAAATGCTCTGTCTTTTCGGCTACTTTGCTAGATAAAATTCTATTTGTTTTTTGGTTTTTTTGAGAAGTTTTGTAGAAGAAAAAAATTAATCCAAACCCCAATATAAAACCAGAAGTACCCAAAAATAATATCATCCAAAGCCAACTATCGTTTTTAGCTGCGATTTGATTGCTCTCCTCTTGTTTCTGACGATTTATCTTTTCTATTGCTAGTTGATGTGCTTCCTTCTCTTTTTGATGTTCTTTAGCTAGTTCATCATATTTAGCTTGTTGTTTTGCAAGTATATCTTTAAGACTATCTGCTTGATTATCAGAAAGATGCTCTTTTTTTTGATTTGATGTTTGTCCTTTTAATTCATTAACTTGAACGCAAATGGAGAAAAACACTATCCAATAAGCTAGGAAGAATCTTTGAATATTCATGTTTTAACTATCTATAATTTCATAATTTATTCATGTTATATGGTAGTTGCTGATACGTAAGATTTGTGTATGAGTTTATTCATCAGGGTATTGTTAGCAGAAAATGTTAGTTTTCGCCTATAAACATGTGATTTAGACGTAAGAAATAGGGTTTTTTTTAAAAAAAAGCTTTTTATTAAATTATACTTACTTAATGAGGCTTAATTCAAAAATAAAAATTAACTTTGAGAGATTACAACAGTCCTAACGATAAACGTGCAAACCGCCAAAATACTACTAAAATTTATTTTGTGTAAATTGCAAAAAAAACCATAATCGGCTACATCTTGTTTGAAAATATTTTGAATCTGAAAAATACTTTACACTAAAATAAAAACAAAATGCGCCACTTTCTTTTAATCCCATTCTTCTTATTACTATTCTCTTTATTGGGTTCACATTCACTAAAAGCTCAATATGCTTTTAGAGTAATGGCTACTACTGGTAAAAGTATAAGCAATACTAAAATATTACAGACAGGAAGCCAACTCAAGACACAAGATAATATTTCTGTACAACCTAAAAGCTACCTTAGTCTTATTCACCGCTCAGGTGGAACGGTGCAAATCAGCACCGAAAAGAGTGCAGTAGATAGGAGTATCAACGCCCTAGAAGAAAATCTTAGAAAAAATCGCTACCAAACTTATATTATCAGTGATAATCAGCAAAGCAGTAGTAATCACAAATACATCAATGTATTATCAGCCATAGAGCGTAAAAAAGAAACTTTAGAAGCTCTTTTGCCACGTCATACTTACTTGATGAACTCGGACTTCGTGGTTAGTTGGAATCCTGCCGTAGAAACTCAGACTTATCTCATTCAGATTTTTAGTTTTGAAGATAAACTGTTACATACTTACAATACCAATGATACAAAGACCATTATTCACCTTCAAGATTTCATCTCTAAGATTGAATCTGACCAAAACTTTATCATTAAAATATCTTCCAAAGAAAAGCCTGAAATCCGTACTGACACTGGTTTTGGTTTCACGGTCATGACTTCTCAAGAACAGTTTAATTTTAAGGCTCAATACAATAAATTACAAACTGAACTGACAGGAACAGGCAATGCTTTTGACAAAATCTCAGAAGCTGCTCTATACGAAGAGAACAATCTTTTCTTGGAAGCTCTGAGTTGCTATAGTGATTTACTTAAAATGGATACCCCTCAGCCCCAAGACAAAGAAGCATATTTCATTGCTTACCAACATTTTTTGGAGAGAAATAATGTTTCTTTGAATCTAGAATAAGTTTTTTAATGAGAGATGAGTTATAAATTATAGAAATTTCTTTTTAAGTAGCAACGGGTTTTTGGATGTTTAAAATGACTTTAATTTGGCAAATAATTGATTTTCTTTTTTCTAAAAATACGACTTTTGCTAGAATAAAGGAAATTTCTCAAACTTTGTAATGTAATCTAGCTACTTTATCTCTAGCTTTTTGATGGCTCTTTTCGTCCTTTTTAAACTTCCTAGATAGCTGCCTTTGGGCAATTCTCAATTTTCGCTTATAAGTTTTGTAAGGTCTTCTATTTTCAAATACCAATCCATCGGAAAGAGTAACGAGGGTTTTAATACCTAAATCTACATACAGGCGTATTTCGCTTGGCTTGTATTTTATCGGGTTTGCACATCGTTTTAAAACTTATAAACCAATCATTTGCCTTGGGTGAAATTCTGGCTTTACTTCTGCTACTAATTTCTTATGCAAATCAATGGCACTAGGTTTCTTTTGTTTATCGTCAAAAGCCTTTTTACATATATCCAAGCCCCAATTATACGCATGTCTGGCTACTCGTGCATGTTTCTTGGCAAGTGTAACCTGTTTATCATTTAGGTCTAAGCGTATTTTGTGGCTTTTGTATTGCACTATTATTTTAGGTTATTCACACATTTTAA
>JBBRUH010000168.1:0-10763 GCA_038248005.1 Cytophagales bacterium
ACTGCCAAAGGATTTCTAATTAATGCAGATGTAAATGCTAGTTACAATATTATCAAAAAAGTAGCTCCAAAGATTTTCAATGGAGTAGAGGCTGTCGTAGTCCAGCCAGATAGATATTTTTCTATAAAATAAATGACTATATTAGTATAATAAATCAACAACAGAATGTACATTATTAAAAAAAAATTATGCTATCAATTTACAAAATAATTAACTTAAAAACCCAATATACTCATGAATAACTCAATAAGTCGTCTTTGTTTTTTTATCCTACTACTCAGCCTCAGTGCCTGTGGAATCCAAGAAGAAATCCGTTTTAACAAAGATTTTTCTGGGCAAATGACCCGTTCTCTTGATTTTAGTGGAATGAGGCAAATGGCTAAGTCTATGAACCCTGAGGGGGATACTACCGAAAACCCTTTTGAGCAAGGAATGCCCGAAGGAGCTTCGCCAGAACTAGATATAGAAGGAATTAGTAACTTCAAAATGGAAGTAAATGAAGAAGGTATCATTAATCTATCTTTTGAATTTGATAACATAGAAGCACTCAATAAGGCTTACAATAACCTTACTTTAGAAAACATGAAAAATATGCCTGGCCTAAAAGAAACTATGGGAAGTGGCGGATTTACCCCTGGTGAACTTCCAGAAGAAGAGGAAAAATATAATCAAGAAAAATCTAATAAAGATACCAAACTAAAGGCTGACCACATTTACTTTGCTCGAAAAGGTAAGAACTTTTTTTATTATCCCATGAGTGAAAATATAGAAGAGAATCCAGAAGTACAAGGAATGGGGTTAGACAATATAGGTGATATGTTTAAATTTGAGACAAAGCTTGTTTTTGATAACAAAATAAAAAAGGTAAGTAATACTAGCCCTTCCGTAGAGACTTTCACGGATGAAAGCACCAATACATTGACAATGGAAATGAAGATTGATGGCAAGAAAAAAACAGATAAGCCTGCAGAAATTAAGATAAAACTTAAGTAAGTTCTGAGTTTCCAAAGACCCTTTTCCATGCTTAGTGTCTTCACAAAGTACTACTAGTCTCGGTTCGTGTCTTCACGAGCCGAGATTTAGTTTTTTTATGCAAACAATCTCCTCTTCTAATAGCTTATCTATTTTCCGTGATTTGTATCTTCACAAACCACTACTAGGCAACCAAATAATCTTAATAAAAATGCGTATTTGTATCAAGACCCAAGTAGAACAAGATTATCAGACCGTTTTTGCTGGTTTTACCAGAGATTTATTCTTAAAACTTAACCCACCTTTCCCACCCGTCAAGCTTCTTCAGTTCGGTGGTTGCAAGAAAGGAGACCAAGTAGAACTAGAGTTAAATTTTATATTCTTTAAGCAAAGATGGTTGAGTGATATTACAGAAGATAAGATGACAAAAGAGGAGATTTACTTTATAGATGAAGGTGTGAAACTTCCCTTTTTTCTCAAAACATGGAGACATAAGCATCGCCTAGTTCGTCAAGAAAATCAGACTATCATTATAGATGACATTCAGTTTACTACTCCTTTTTTACTGATGAATTACCTGCTTTACCCAGTTTTGTATTTACAATTTTTATATCGTAAGCCTATCTACAGAAAGTTATTCTTAGTGTAGGAATCTCCGTGCTGGTTAAAAGTCTAAATCTTTACACAAATATTATTCTGAAAAATGGTTTAATATTTTGCATTAACGAATTTTTATTCTGTGAAAAATCAAATATAAAAACATTGAAAACAGTAACTTAAAATTTCATGTAAATATTTAGAATAGCATGGAGATTCCTACACTACCGATTATTTTTACTTCTCCGAAAGATGATGAAGTAACTGATAGACTTCTGTGGTAGAAGGCACAAAAAACCGAGCATCAGTTCCTTCAAAACCTACTTTGACTGTAAAAGCATCATCGGGTAGGGCTTTAAAAGTATCTTCATCAGTGCGGTCATCTCCAAGTGCTATCACAAAATCAGAGGGGAATTTCTCTAACCATATTTTAGAAGCTACTCCTTTATTAACTGCTGCGGGCTTAATCTCTACCACCATATTGCCTTCTAAGACTTGCAACTGCATATTGTTAGTAAGGTATTTTAGATGACTGCTCAGCTCACGAGTACGCAACTCACCCAAGCCTGTCTCTACTTTGCGATAATGCCATACAAGAGAGTAATTTTTCTCTTCTACAAATGAGCCAGGAGTCCTGTTTACGTATAAGTCAAGTACAGGTAAGATTGTTTGCTTCCACTCATCAGAGATATTATCAGCTTTATGCCATTCTTTGCCTTGTTCTTTTCTCCAGATGCCATGCTCACAGATAAGGTCTAAGGGCATGTCTTTGAGCCAAACCCCAAGACTGTCTCTTCCTCTGCCACTGATTACAACAAGGTGATTTTTCTTGTCTTCGCTTAGTTTGGTAAGGAGTTTTAAAAGTTCAGGAGTTGGCTTAGCTTGCCCTGGATCTTTGGTAAAAGGAGCAAGTGTGCCATCATAATCTAAGAAAATCAGTCTTTTATTAGCTTTTTGATAGCTTTCAGTAATTTCTTGGGTAACAGTACTGTCTAGCTTGCGAGTAACACTGTCTTTTTGTTGTGCTTTGGAGGCGGCTAATCTATCCAAAAAGAGAGAAACCCAGTGATGTATGTTGTATCTTTTGAGTGACATCTGCATGATTTCCATGTGTTTCTTCTGCTCTTCTATAGGCATTTCTAGAGCTTCTTTGAGTGCTGATACTATTTGCTTAATATCAAAAGGATTAATCAAAAGAGCTTCTGAGAGTTCTTTGGCGGAGCCAGCCATTTCACTTAAAATCAATACCCCTTTTTGGTCTATTTTACTAGCGATATATTCTTTACAAACTAGATTCATACCATCACGCAGAGGCGTTACGAGGGCTACTTCTGCCATTCTATAAAATGCAGAAAGTGCTTCCAAAGGAAATGAGCGATAAAAATAATGAATAGGCGACCAATTTATACGCCCAAATTTACCATTTATTCTGCCTACTAATTCATCTATTTCTACTTTGAGAAGGCGGTAACGTTCTACATTATCTCGAGAAGGCACTACTATCATAAATAGTGATACTTTTTGGAGGTACTCTGGATATTGCTCAAAAAAGAGTTCTAAGGCTCTCAGTCTTTGGGGAATTCCTTTGGAGTAATCCAGACGGTCAATAGAGAGAATAATTTTCTCATCACCCATTGACTTTCGGTAGCGAGCTTCCCTAGCAAGTGTATCAGCAAGTGTAGCTGTTTTTGCATATTTTTCATAATCTATCCCCATCGGAAAGGCATCTACCGTAACCTGACGATTCTCTACAGAAATCTGCCCATGCTCATAGCCTATGCCCGCCAAGCGATTGACTGAGCTAAGAAAGTGTCTCATGTCATCATAGGTATGAAAGCCAATTAAATCTGAGCCTAGCATCCCCATTAATAACTCTCTTCGCCACGGAATAGACCTAAATACTTCATAAGAGGGGAAGGGAATATGCTGAAAGAATCCTATTGAAATATCTTTAAAATGCTCACGGAGCATACCAGGTAAAAGTAAAAGCTGATAATCATGCACCCAAACGGTATCATCTGGACGTAGATGCTTTATAATAATGTCACAAAATTTTTGATTTACACTTTTGTATGATTCCCAGAAGGTTTCTTCAAATACAGCATATCGCGCAAAATAATGAAAAATGGGCCAAAGTGTAGCATTGCTAAATCCTTCATAAAAATCTTGAATTTCTTCTTCAGTGAGAAAGACAGGCACTAGATTTTCTTTAGATAAATCAGTTTTTATTTTTTGATAATCTTCTTCGGTTTCTACACTAATCCCGGGCCAACCTATCCATAAGTTATCACCTTCTTTGTAAATAGAACCAAGCCCTGTTGCTAGTCCTCCTGCACTTGTCTGATAGGTAAAACCCTCTTCTTGGGGTTCTATTTTGATGGGCAAGCGGTTAGAGATAATGATAGTTCTGCTCATGATATTGTTTTTTATTTTTTAAGTGATAGTTGTTGTGTGTTTTGAGAGTTGATTTACTCCATTTTCAATATACACAAATAAACAAATTTTTTATGGGTTTGCCTAAAAATATTTAGGTTATAGGTATCAAAGTTTAGTTTTCTATGCTTTTTGAGTAGCCTATTTCATAGTGGCATCTTAAATAAAAAAAGCCATCTACTTCTTTTGAAGTAAATGGCTTTTAATTTTAAATAAGATTTTAAATCGGCCTCCTCCGAGGGAACCACCTGCCTTTTGCGGGCGATATCCCTGCGACGGAGTATCCGAATCCAAGTCTTAATGATTTATTTTTTAATCATTTTTATTATATAATTTTTATCCACAGTAAAGAAGCGAACTAGGTACTGACCTGCTGCCACATTGTTGAGGCTTTGGTTAAGTTGTGCTTGAAGTTTCTCCAAGTTACCTTGTGCTTCTATTACAATTGTTCCTCTCATATCTAATACTTGCATCAGTATTTTATCTTGTGCTTGTATATCGGCAGAGGCTTTCACAGTAAGTGGCACGAATCCATCATAAGGGTTAGGATATACTGTGATAGTACTTTCCTTTTCTTCTCCTTTAACATAGATAATATTACTGAATGATGAATCTCCGTTGCTATCTATTTGCTTCAAGCGATAGTAAGCAGATTCTGATGCATCTGTATCTATGTAAGCATAGTTTAGTAATTGTATAGAATTACCTGCACCCTCTACGAAGCCAATAGTCGTAAAGTCAGTAGCATTTTCGCTTTTCTGTACTTCAAAACCTACATTGTCTTCTTCGCTTATGGTTGCCCATTTCAAATCTACTTCGCTTTCATTGAGGCGATTACCAGTAAAAGAGAGCAGACTAACAGGAAGACTTATACCATCACCTGCGATGATTACTTGACTAAATCCTGTAATTCCATTAAAGGTAAGATCATTGTTATTGATACTGCTTGCAACAAAGTTGCTAGTCCAACTTTGGTAATCATTGTCTCCTCTTTTATATAGTTTATAATCTTCTGTGTTTACACTCAACATAAACTGACTTGGCAGTGTAAAGGTGAATGACATTGGGCTAAGTCCTGCATCATTTCCGTAGTTATTCACTACCCAATAATCTGATGTTTTGCCTTTTCCTGGGGCTGGGTCATTACCAGAAGGAGTGAGTCCGACTATTTTGGTAATCACTATCTCCCCTGATGGGTGATTCGCTCCAAAGGTAACACTAAATCCAGTTGCTCCAAAAGCTATCGTAGCATTTGCTTGGCTATTAGCTCTGAACGAAACGCCTCTGCCTACAGGCTCAGTTGCATCGGTTCTTGCCACTCCTACATTGATATTAGTAAGGGTAGCATTGAAGCCATCTGTAAAGTCTTCTGCTAGAGCACCTATAGTTTCATTAAACTGGAAGTATGCAAGAAGACCTTCTTCATTTCCTTTAAAAGTTAAGTGGCGGCTTTCACGGATTTCATTTTGTAGTCTGGCTTTTTTCCAGATACCTACTTCGTCTATCTCTCCATTAAAGCTAATGTTAGGCACTTCGGCATTTGCACCAATCCAGACAGGCACATTATTTAATACTGGTGTTCCTGTTACTACTTTCTGAGCTTCGGGCTTTCCATCTATATAAAGTATCATTGTAGAGCCATTATAGGTAGCTGAGATACGATGCCATTGATTGTCATTGAAAGCTGTAGTACTTACTATATTATCTACACCATTGATGACAAACTGTATTTGATTGGTATTACCAAATCTCTGCAAACGCCAAGCTGTATTTCCTTTGGTGATGATGGCTTGATTATTTTTATTAAATGACCCTACCTTCATCCAAAGTTCTACACTAAATTCATTTTCAAAGTCAAAATAACCTTCTCCATTAATTACTGCATAGTCATCTATACCATCTAAGGCAAGTAGTTTACCAGGGGCATTTTCAGTACTTCTCACCACCCTTGCACCTACTGGTGTGCCATTATTTATAGGATAAGCTGTTCCGTCAATCGTAAGATTTGTAACTTCAGCATCTAATAGATTACCTTGTTCGGCATTATCAGCTACATCATATACAAGCCATAATTGATTTACACCTGTCTGCAATATATAGTTTAGTCCAGTAATTGTGAACTGACCGCTTGGGTTATTAATAACTCCTCCACGGGATTGCCCTCCTCTGAATATGGGCAAAGTAGTACTATATATTTTGGCATTTTCAATATTACTCAGAACGCTTGTTCCATTTGTATTAAAGGTCATGGCAGTAAGTTGCTGTCCAGCCGTGCCAGTAATTTGGATAGATAAAATAGTTTTATCACTACTTCCAGCTATTAATGGACGGTTATCTTGACTTACTACTACGGTGATCAGCCCCTTGACATTGAGATTAAAGGTCTGAGATACAAACTGTCCTTCTGAGTCTGTTGCAGTGATGCGAATCTCTAAATTACCAATATCAGAAGTACTAGCCGTACCCGTAAAACGGCGTGTTACAGGATTAAAAGTTAGCCAAGAAGGCAATGGATTTCCATTGGCAAGCTGGGCACTTAATGTCAATGTGGCATCATCTCCATCTAAAAATGCAAAGGTAGATACTTGATAGGTATAAGCAATTCCTTGATCGACAGACTGATTAGGAATCGTCTGATTCACAATCGGAGGTAGATTTACAGTAGGCACATAAGGCACTATCTCTATGGCTGATACCATTGGGTTTTCAACAGCACCTTTGATAAAGTCTAAGTCTAAGTTTCCATCTGTAATTTCAATCCTAATCGTTCTGAATACAGCCGTATATTGTCCACCAGCAGCAGCTACTGGATCAAAGTCATTTATTACTGTAGTTCCTTCCATATTGACATCAAAGATTCTCATCCCTGCTGCATTGTTAGGCCCATACGTTTCAGCAAAATGTAGAGTGATTTCATAAGTTCCAGGAGTTACTGGGATATCATAAGATACATTTCCATTTCGCCATCTATGGCTTTTATACAGTGTCTGGTCAGGCGTACCTGCTATGGCTGCATTGTTAAAGTTTAGATTAGAAGGTGTACTAAAATATGTATCAGCGATAAACACACGTCCATCTGTAGTAGTGTAAAGCGACCCACCAGCATTGATTCTCACTGTGGTAGGGCAGTTTGCTTCCGAAGTAATCGTAAAATTCTGGGTTACAGAGCAGTTATTTATATCAAATACTTCTACTGAATAATCACCAGCACTTAGGTTTTCTAGGATGCTAGTTCCTTGTATAGGGTTTCCATTCCAGAAAATACGATAAGGGCCTGTTCCTCCTAAGATATTTTGTAATTGTGCAGCACCATTATTTCCTCCATCACAGCTTAAAGAGCTAAGATTGATATTAAAGGTAATTGCACTTGGCTTTTCACCTATGGTAAATGTAGCCTCAGACTCGCAAGCATCTGCCACATCTTCTTTTACATAAATAGTGTATTGGCTAGGTAATAGTCCTGTGAATATTGGGGAAGTCTGGTATGTACCAAATTTACCTAGTTTATACATTACTGGGTTTATATTTCCTGTGGCGACTACTTCTATACTTCCGTTTGCTATGCTACAATCTGCATTAGTACTACTAACTAATTGTAATCCGATAGGAGAAGCGTCATCAAACTGGAATATCTCTATTCCCCCTATGCTTGGTCTATCTACTATTGGATTAAATCTTAGATTGAGAATACCATCTGTAACAGTTACTCTAAAATCTTTTACAATGGCTGATTTCTCACCTATTTCATTAAAAGCATCAAAGCCTTCTATGACAGTCTGTCCTTCTATGAGGATATTATTGACACGGCTATTGATATTTTGCCAGAAGATTTCTGCAAAGTGAAGACGAACTGTATATTCACCATTTACTAATGGGATAGCATATTCTATTCGTCTTCCATTTTGACTGCCTTGTGAAGACATGTATCTATTATAAAGTCCATCTTTATCAGTCAATGCTACTTGCACACTGTTAAATACGTCCAATTTATAATTAATACCTGCCACACGGAAAGGTACATCTGATTCCCATTGTTCTCCTGCAATCATCACAGGGTTAGCATCATCTGTTGCAGCTTTGATTTTGCGTGAAAGTACTAAACCATTACAAGCAGAGGTAGCAATTCCATACAATGGCACTCGCATAGGTGAGTCTTCACTGTTATAGTGAATCAGTAATGTAGCCTGTTTTACACCAAATTCTGATGGATTAAAATTCACCTGCATTGTAGTAGCTTCAGATGGTTTAAGGACTGTTTTTGTAGGGCTACTTGCAAAGAACTCCGCACGGTCTTGCCCTACTATTTCTACAAAAGAAATTACAATATCTGGATCATCATCTCCTGCAAAGGTCTGCCCTAAGCTTCTTAAATTTAGTGTTTTAGTATTGGTGTTATTGATGGCAATTTGTCCAAACTCTAAGTCTGACTGCTTCTCAGCAGGGTCATTCACTACTCCGTTACCAGTAGCTAACAATGATGCGTAACCTGTGCCAAACTCTGGACGGACATTGGTGATTAAGAATACATTATCATTGTAATCAAAATTAGCGTTCCCAGATAAGTAATCATTTGCCAAAATGAAGGCAAAAGGTACAATCTCTCCTTTTGAGTTTCTGAGCTTCCAGATACGAGTTCCAACAAGCTGTTGAAAGTTGAGTGCTGGATTGATACAGTCCCTTCCTCCCAAGGTAACATTAAACTTGCCATTAGGATTAAACTCTCCCTCTGCCGGGTCGCCCAGTGTACCAACAGGTCCTGTTCTATCTTTTCTTGGTAGCAGTGTTTGAGAGTCTTCGCCAATGTGATTGGTACGTCTTGTACCTACATCTCCTACTCTACCACCATTAGCATCAGGATTATTTTCTTGTGTCCAGCTTCCAGCACCTCCATCACAGCAACCATGATAAGCAGCCAGTTGTCTTATCTGTACTGGTTTGCTAGGGTTTGCACGTAAGAAGTTATTAGTATAAATCTCATCTCCTGCTACAGAAAAATCAGCACCAGCTTTAAAGTTGGGGCTTGGGAAAGCGATGTCTATGGTTAATCCAAAAGCATCTAAGATTTCGCTTGTCATTGGCTCATTTCCACCTTCTCCTCTTCTTTGCCACAATCCGTGGAGTTTGACTTCTTTGTTAGGCATTTCATCATCATTAGAGATAATGGTAAGTGTCTCGTGCAGTACCTTGATACCATTGCTACGAGGGTTGGGTGGATTTACTGCTATAAACTTAATTCCCAAATCTACAAACTGATTGCTAGGCACAGTCAGTGGCAGACTAGTAGCGGCAGAGTAAGGTAATCCATCTATGGTTTGAATTTCCCAATAAGCCTCATTAGAGATAATTAAATCAAATATTCTTAAAGGCTGTTGTCCTCTATTATTTACTCTTAGGGTTACAAAGTCATGGAATTCCGCAGTACCTCCTCCAGACTGAGCCCAACCTTCTTCTTGAATACGATGAAACGAAAGTTCATCATTTTCAGGGAATTTATCACGGTTCTCAAGAACCATTTTAGTAGAGTTAAGAGGTACTTGATTTACTCGGAAATTATAAATAGGTGTCTGCACTGTATTGCCTTTGCCATCTGTTACTCTAAATGTGATACTATAAATACCTTGTTCATCTATAATAAGTGAATTGGTGTAAGTCTGCCAAGAAACGCCATTGTTTAGGCTAAACTCAGTAAGAGCTACTCCGCTTCCACCTTGGTCGCTTGGCAGTGCTCTTACAACCACTTTATTTTTATATACATCTTGCGAAAGTTCTATTCCTTCAAAATTAACCTGTACTGTAGGTGCAATATCATCATTTGCTGGATTAGTTGGCCTTATCCAAATATATTGAATCTTAGTATTGACACCTGTTTGTCCATTAATGGTAAGTTTACCATCTGTAACCTCAATAGTCCTCTGTACTAAATGATTTTGGCTTACATTCCAGATAGCTTGATTAAAGTCCATAAAGTATTGTCCTTCTACAAGAATAGTATGGTGACTATTAAAGAACTGTGTTTCGCCCACTGAAATCACCACATCATACATCCCATTAGGAAGAGTCATTTCCCAGTTAGAGCGTTCAGTAGAGCTAAACTGCATGTGGTTAAGTGTACGTAATTCTTCTGGATTACCAGTTCGGCGACGAGCCTGAGCAGTATTATTATAAGGTGAACCATCTTGGGTACTAATCCAACCAAATTCATAGCTATTTGCTCCAAAAGTACGAGTACCAAAAGCATTTCCCAAATCAGGAATATATCCTGCTGGAAGTGGTGTAGGGTCTTTTTGGAAGTTAATTTTATATGCCCAAGTATTGATAGGTGCTGCCATTACTTTCAATATTACAGTCATTGCTGTCTCATTAAAGCCTTGTGCATTGGCTTTTACCTGTGCAGTATATATACCTGGAGCAAGTCCATTGGCAGTAATAGTATAGTTCTGAGCTACCCCTGTTGTAGGATTCGTAGGTAAATTTAGCCATGCAACCCCAGATGTTTTGCTGAGGGTGAGTGCTGCATTTCCACCTGTAACATTGACTATAGCAGTTTGTGGAGCTGTCGTACCGCCTTGATTGACATTAAAGAATAAGGTTTGCTTATTAAAGGTAAGACTTTGGGGTAATACTTCCAGATTGACATCTAAGATGACTGACTGATACCCTGGTAAAGTAGCTCGGATACGTCCTTGGTAAGTTCCAACAGATAGGTTTGTTACATTTGCTGTCAAATTAAGTGAACCCACCCCAGAAGTAGCAGGAACAGA
>JBBRUH010000169.1:0-10717 GCA_038248005.1 Cytophagales bacterium
TACCTATGGCGGAAAATAAATACTTTCGGAATAGATTAAATTAAGTACTACTTTGCCCATGTTTGCATTAGGCAGGGTTAAAATATCAAACATAATTCTAACCAAACATATAAGGTTTTCGAAACCTTATAGGTTTTAATTCTAACCAAACTTATAAGGCTTTCGAAACCTTATAGGATTTTTCTTTTACCTATGGCGGAAAACAAATGCTTTCGGAATAGATTAAATTAAGTACTACTTTGCCCATGTTTGCATTAGGCAGGGTTTAAAAATCTAACCTAATTCTAACCAAACCTATAAGGTTTTCGAAACCTTATAGGTTTTTTCTAACCTAATTCTAACCAAACCTTATAGGTTTTTTATTTTACCTATGGCGGAAAACAAATGCTTTCGGAATAGATTAAATTAAGTACTTCTTCGCCCATGTTTGCACTAAGTAGGATTCAAAAATCAAACCTAATTCTAACCAAACCTATAAGGTTTTCGAAACCTTACAGGTTTTTTCAAAAACAGCTACGCACCCAGCCACTCCCAAAACTTAGGCACTAAGGCTTGCACTTCCTCTTTAGATAATGTATTCACGTCCTTGCCTGTAGTCATCAAGACCTATAAATTCCGTAAATTATTCAATATTGTTTTTGTATAGGCATGCTCATCTGAGAACTGTTTTCTACAAATAGTAAGAGCTTTTTCGAGCAATAGCTTTGCCTGTAGTAAATTTGACTCGCCTCCCAATACCGTATATCTTCCATCTTCTAATAATCCGTAGGTATTTTCTGTAATAAGGTCAGTAACTTTTGTGAAGTTTAGTAGTACACTATTCGCTATGGGTAAGTAGGTATTGATGATAGTTTTTGTTTCATTATTATCCTCATCTACATGTTCAGCTAGTTTTTATAGTAAGTCATCTGTATCTTCTTCTATTCGGGTTTTATTTTTCTCTCTGATAATTTCTTATATCATATTACTAATCTTGTAGTAGGTATTTTTGTTTTCGTCTTATCTATTCAACCTTTTTGTGCTAATATATCAAGGGTATGTTCTACCTCTTCCTCTTTTTGTGGTTGCAATATATTTCATAATATAGCGTATTCTATGGCTTTTGAGGGTAGCAGAGCGTATATAGAAAGTAATTTTAGTGTAGTGAAGGTAAATTAAATGAAAGTTCATTTGAAAATACCAGAGTTAATCTTTATTTTTACAGGGTAACCAATCAATTACAGTATATATGTCATTAGCTCATTTATTTAGCCAAAGGTTTCTTATTGTGTGTTTTATATTGCTTTCTTTGAATATCCAAGCTCAAGAATATGAACTTAAACCTCGTAGAATTTACTCCAAACAAGATAGATTAAGAGGAGAATTAACCATCTTCAGAACTTGCTTTGATGTGCATTACTATCACCTTGATTTGAAAATTAATCCTAAAAAACAATCGATAGAAGGGAGTAATGAAATTCACTTTCAGGTTACAAGCACCACAAAAAAGATACAAATAGATTTATTCAGTAACTTGAACATAGATAAGATTATCTGGAAAGATAAAGAACTAAAGTATTCACATAAAAATAATGCTGTATTTATTGATTTTCCAATAGACTTAGAGAAAAATAGCTTAGAAAATATTAATGTGTATTATCATGGAAAACCCAAAACTTCCTATGAATTAATGATGGCTAATAAAGGCTTTTTTTGGTCTAAAGATGATAAAGGAAGGAATTGGGTAGCTGTCTCTTGTGAGCATCTAGGGGCAAGTATGTGGTGGCCTAATAAAGATCACCTCTCTGACGAACCTGACTCTATGCGTATCTCACTGACTACTCCCAAAGAACTAGAGTGTATCAGCAATGGAAGATTAGAAAGTATTGAGAAAGTAGATGATGAATATTCTCGTCATAACTGGTTTGTCAATAATCCGATTAATAACTACAATGTCTCTTTTTATCTCGGACATTATGTGGCAAAAGCATTCAAATATGAAAACTCATCAGGTGAGCATGACATCTTCATTTATGCTCTAGATTATGATGAACCCTTTATGGTTAATTACTATGCAATAGTACCTACTGCTTTAAAGTTTTATGAAAGTCTATTTGGAGAATATGCCTTTTGGAATGATAAATACGCCATTTTACAATCTCCCAATCCAGGTATGGAGCATCAAAGTTGTCTTGCGATTGGGCCAGAAATACGAACATATAATAATTGGTACTATACTGCTGGCACTATTTGGCATAGTACCTTGGTACATGAGATGGCTCATGAGTGGTGGGGTAACTCTGTCTCTGTATCTGATATGGCAGATGCTTGGATTCATGAGGGTTTTGCTACCTACTGTGAGATGCTATTGATAGAAGAATTATATGGCTATGATGAATATCTAAAAAACATCAAGTGGATTAAGTCCTCAGTTTCAGGATATTACCCAATAGTAGGGAATACTGGTGTCAATGAAGATACTTTTTTAGGTAGTGATATTTATTTTAGAGGGGCTTACGTATTGCACGAACTAAGAGAAGAACTAGGCAAACAGATATTTTTGGGGATATTGATGAGTTTTCAGCATCGCTACCGCAAATCCAATGTTACTACCCAAGATTTCATAGATTTTGTTAATGAGATGACCAAGAAAGATTATACTACCTTTCTCAAAGATAGATTGTATAAAAAATAGCATTTCATTCATCTTCCTCTTCTAGCAAGTCTAAATCTTGATAAGGCATTTGAGAGAGGTCTGTCCAGTTGCCCTTCCAGTCATAATATTCAGTGCCTTTGAATTTCTTTTTATAATCATAGTGAGAAGATTCACGAAAGGCATAGCCCGTATAAAGGTATTTTTTACCTAAGAGTTTAGAGTGTTTAATTTCCTCAAGTAAGGTATGTAAACCAGGGCTAAGGTGCTGATAACCAAAATCAAACATAGCATAAACACTAGAAGTACTCTGAGAAGCAATGTCTAAAAAACTGACCGCATAGAGTGTGTTTTGAGCATCATACAGACAACATTCTAAAGTATGACAAGGCACAAAGGCTGGCTCTGATGCCAAAAAATCATAGATAGATTCGGGGACATTGCTTTTAAAACGTCGGGTATGTGTTTTAAAGATTTCTTTTTTGCGGTCATCGATATAAGCATCTCTAAAAACCACTTTAGTATTTTCATTTTTTCTCAATACTTTTCGCTGGCTTTTGCTGAGGGAAAATTTATCAAGGTTGATTCTTAATGGGATAATCTGGCTGAGGGTATTGCCATTCCAGCTAAGCGTATCTCTGAAAAAAAAACTTCCAAAGTGTCGCCAACCATCTTCAAGCAATAGATTAAGCTGTTGTGGGCTTACCTGCCCTTGCTCCATGTAATTCCAATATTGATTTTCTTCCATGTTTTTCTGTATTTGGCTCTACTTTCAAAGATAAAATATTGGTTTAGCTTGGTTAAGATTTTGCTACCAGAATTTTACAAACCCATCACTCATCTCTCACTTAAGGCAAGTTTCACTTTCAAACCTTTAAATTAGGAATTTCTACCTGAACTTGCAAACCTTTCCCTAAACCTTCACTTTTAATCTGAATGATTCCTTGCAATTTATCGATGGTTTGCTTTACGATATAAAGCCCCAAACCTGAGCCTTCGGAGGCTTCGGTAGCTCTAAAAAACATATTGTAAATATTTTCTAAATACTCAGGGGCGATTCCAATACCATTATCGTCAATGGAAAACACTATTTTTTCTTTTTTAGCTTGTACAATAATATTGATATGACGTTGTGTTTTGTCAAAATCTTGGTATTTGATAGCATTACTAATCAAGTTAGCAAAGATGATTTTGAGGCGAAGCAAATCACTGCAAAAGTCAGTATCATCTACAATGATTTGGGAGTTAATCTCTACTTGGTCAAAGTTTTTATAAAATTTTAGGTCTTCTAGGCATTCATCCACCAGTTCATCTAAATGAATGAGTTGTATTTTGGCTTCGGCTCTATTGTTACGAGAATAATGCAGCATAGACTGTATAAAATCATCCAGACGCAAGATTCGCCCTTCTATTCTGTTGATATATTCGGGGATTCTTTCAGCATCAGGCTCAATGTTGAGCAAATGAATAATGCCTAGCACAGAACTAAGAGGAGAACGCAAATCATGAGAAGTTTTATAGACAAATTGGTCTAGCTCAAAATTTCTTTCTTCTAGAGTTTTGAGCGTTTCTTGGAGTTGGTTTTGAGAGTGAAGTAAATCATCTTTAGCCTGTTCTAAGGTTTGATTTTGTTGTCTAAGATGTAGATTCACTTGGGCAAGTTTTTCTTCTTGCTGAGCCAACTTTTGATTTTGAGTTTCTAAATTCTCATTTAATAGTTGAGCTTGGCTAAGAAGCTCTTTGACCTTATGCTCTTCATAGCGACGCTTTGTGATATCACGTACAATGACCAAAATCCTGTTTTCACCACTATTTATAAATCGTGTCTCAAACACATGACTTTGGCGAAACATCGGTATCTCAAATTCATAAAAAGCAACCTCTTGACTATTTTTTGCTTGTGCGATGAGATTTAGAAATCGATTTTTTATTTTTTTTGGAATGGCGAAATCTAATACATTCCTACCTACCATCTTAGTATTTGGATAGGGTATTAGTTCGTTATTATCACTTACATCTATTATCCTTCCTTCATAATCAAGCTGAAAAATCATATCAGGAAAAGCATGGACTAAGGCAGATTTTTGAGCCTCACTGTCTTTAAGTTGCTGTTCGGCGTGTTTGCTTTTTGTAATATCACGAGTGATTTGGGAGCCTCCTATTATTTTGCCTTCTTGATTTTTGACAAGGTTGACGTTAGAATCAAGATAAAATATCTCTCCGTTGATGATTTCTTGGTCTATCATCTGTAGATTTTCACCTTTTAAGACCTTTTCCCACCTAGCTTTTATTCTTTGTTGCTCTTCGGGGAAAGCTTCAAATATTTTTAGTAGGTGTGAGCCTATATGAATTTGCAAGCCAGTTTTTTGAAAAATATAGTTTTTAAAGTGATGATTATAAAGTGTAATATGAAATTGAGTATCAATCGCCATGATGAGTTCTTCGCAGCTATTGATGATATGTTTGAGGCGGTCATTACCAAAATCAAAAGCTTTTAAGGCATCTTTAAGCCTTTTTTTGGTAATAGAATGTTCTTTATAAACAGACTCGCTGATGTCTTTGACTATCATTAAGCCTAAGTTAGTGCCATCAGGAGATGTATAATGACATAGGTTAAGGTGAAAATAGGTTTTGAGACGTGTCTTGGATTTACGAAAAGACTGGCTTTTGATTTGTAAAGACTCACCAAAGATTACTTGTCTAAAAACATTGATTAAATCAGGATTAAGTGGGAGAAGTTCAAAGATTGGGCTATTCTTTAAGCAATCATCCTCTAATAAAAATATCTCTTTAGAGGCCTCATTCATCGCTACAAGCTCTAAGTTTTGATTAAAGACTACTACGCCATCAAAACTATTTTTGAGTAAAATATTAAGTGCATCAGGAAGGTAAAGCATGTTTTTTGAGCTTAATAAGAGATTAGTTATAAGTTATTAATTATTGGGTTATTAAGTTATTGATAATGAGCGTTTTGGTTAAAGTAAAATGTCCATTTTATTTTTAAACCATTACTTAGAAAGAGTAAATTTATTTCAAAGATATTTATATGCCATCTATATGTTTTTAACTATCCGCGTAAAAGTAATAATATTTTCTGTTTTGCGGGGAACAACCAACGAATCATCTCAGGATTATTGATTATAGACCATTTAACTAAAACTGAGCCTAATTTTGAATCTTTGAAGTTTAGTTACCCAAATATTCAAAAAAATACTTAATCTTACAAAGAACTAGCTTTGGTATGATTTTTCCGTATCATTAGTTTTAAAATAATTCCTTGCAATTAAGCAAAATTTAATAGATTTTTACAAATAATCATCATTACACATAAAAGAGTAATATCATTTTTTTTGGTTAGGATGTTTATGATGATGAATAATATCTTCAAATGTATTTCACGTAACTAATTTTTAGGAAAGAAAAAGAGTATGAGTTCAAATCAAAATTTTATTCGAAAAAATATTCTGAATAGTATTCAAGGGCGTTTGATACTGTTTTCTAGTGTCTTTGTGCTTGCATTAATTTTTATCCCTGCTATTATTTATGTAAGAAGTACAGAAAATGCTCACTCTATTCAGAATATAGAAGAGGTACGTTTGCCTTTATCTTTGCTTACTTCTCGTCTTTTGAGTGAGGTTAATAATACGGGTTCTTCTCAGAAAGCCTATATTATAACCAAAAAACCTGTTTTTAAAAAGGAACGTCTTGATACTTGGGCTAAAAGTATTTATCCGCTTTTGGATACTCTTAATATATATAGAAAAAATAAAGAAGCAAAAGATATTATAGGTGAGCTAGAAAAAGCTACCAAATTTATCAATGAATATGAGAATATTGAGCGAAAAATAGACAATTTTTTTGAGGATAATTTTGATGCTTTTAACCTTAGTGTAGAAGCTAATGATAGCTTATCAGCTGAAAAAGTAATAGAAAGTATTCGTCTGAGAAACCAATTAGATGCTCAAATCGGAGAGATGATGAGCCATGCGGAAGAAATACGAGTAAAAATACAAAAAGCACTTTTACCTATCACCGCAAGCCAAGAAGCCCAGCTTCAAGTAGAAATCACAGGCATAGGTAAAAGCATTCGCTTCTCTATCTTGGTGATATTGCTTATTAGTATTTTACTCATATTTAGTATTGTTATATTTTCTTATTTTATACTTCGTAGCCTTCAAAAATCTATTCGCAAGCCTATCAATCTTCTCAATAAACTCTCACAAGGTGAAATAGTACAGAGTGAAGAGTTAACTAATGATGAATTAGATGAAGTTATTTTGGCAAGCAATAAGCTAAGTCAAAATCTTCAAAAAGCCTCTGAATTTGCACAAAGCATAGGAGAAGCTAATTTTGAAACAAAATTTGAGCTAGAAAATGAAAAAGATTTACTAGGAAATGCACTTCTACAGATGCGACATAAGCTAAAAGAAGTAGCTGAAGATGACCGAAAGAGAAGTTGGGTAAGCGAAGGTCTGACTAGGTTTGGGGATATCATCCGCACGAATAGCAATAGTTTTGAAGAACTAGGAGATGTGTTTTTATCCGAACTGATAGAATATGTAGGCGCTAACCAAGGTGGGATATTTATAGTACGAGAAGAAGACGAGTACAGTGAATATATTGCCAGCCTTGAGTTAATTGCATACTATGCCTATAATAGAAAGAAATATCAGAATAAAATCATCAAAGTCCATCCACACTATGCAGAGAATCTGGTAGGACAGACTTATCTTGAAAAAGAAAAAATATACCTTAAAGAAATTCCTAATAACTATATTAACATCACTTCTGGATTAGGAGATGCTCCTCCTTCCCATCTTTTACTAATTCCATTCAAAATTAACGATCAAGTAGAAGGAGTCTTAGAGTTGGCTTCCTTCGATGAATTTGAGCTACATCAAATCCAATTTATCGAAACCATAGGAGAAACTTTTGCCTCTACTATTGTAGCTGTAAAAGGCACTGAGCGTACTCAAAATCTCCTTAATACACTTCAAGAAAAAACAGAAAGCCTCCAAGCACAAGAAGAAGAGATGCGTCAAAATATGGAGGAACTAACTGTTACCCAAGAGCAAATGCAACTCAAACAGACTGAACTAGAAAACCTTAAAGCAACTCTAGAAGTAGAGGTAAATCGACGTACCAAAGAACTTAATGAATCACTTTCACGATTTAATCTCATCAATGAATCTTCTAGTGATGGACTTTGGGATATGGTAGTGCCTGCAGATGGTATCATCAAAGGAGATACTTATTTTTATTGGTCGCCACAGTTACGCAAGCTTCTTGGCTACGATGAGTCAGCGTTTCCTAACAAATTAGCAAGTTGGTTTGATATATTATACCATGAAGATTTAGAAAAAGTATCTAGAGCATTTATCGCATTTATAAAAGATAAGACCAATCAAATACAATTTAGAGAAGAACACCGACTTAGACTCAAAGATGGAAGCCATAAATGGTTCTTAGCTTCTGCACAAGTACTCCGTGACAAAAAGGGTAATGCCATCAGAGTTGCAGGATATATTAATAATATCACTGTTTCTAAAGACCTAGCCAAAGTATTAGAAGAACTTAAAACACAAAAACAGGCATTGGAACAAAAACAGATAGAATTAGAAGCTACTAACGAAAAAATGTGTGGAAATGAGATGGTTCTCAAAAAAGTAATTGATAAGAATAAGGAGAAAGAACAAGAACTAGCCCTCAATCATAAATTGCTCTCTGAAACAAAAGACCGCTTCAAGATGATTATAGATAACGCACCTGGTGTCTTGTATCAGTTTGAAGCAAACTTGACTCTAAAAACAGGTAAGTATGTGTTTATTACCGATTACATAGAAAAGACATTGGGTTATAGTAAAGAAGAATTTTTGGGAGCTGACCAAGTGTACCTAGATTCTTTACTTCACCTCGAAGAAAAACAAGAGTTTTATCAGAATTATACCTATGCACTTATCAATCTTTCTCAGTTTGATTGGGAAGGTAGAATGCTTGCCAAGGATAAAACCTGGAAATGGATTAAAGTCAATTCTACTCCCTATCAAAAAGGAAAAATAGTGCTTTTTAATGGCATCTTGACGGATGTAACGCTCAGGAGACAACAAGAGGATAAACTCAAAACACTCAATGATAATCTCAAAAAGAGTGAAGATGAACTTCGTTTTAACCTCATCAAACTACACCAAGCACAACAAGAGATGGGGAATAAAAATATAGAATTAGAGGAGATGAATCAAAAAACACTCGCTAATGAGAAGATTCTAATCAAAGGACTTCAAAGTATCAGAGAAAAAGAGCATCAGCTAAAATATAAGCAGGAAGAGATGCAATCTGTACTAGACGCTTCAGCAGACTCTATCTTCACCATAAATTCTCAAGGAGTGATTCAGAGTGTCAATCTTAGAGCTGAAAAAACTTTTGGCTATTCTAAAGCAGAACTGATAAATAAAAATATCTCAGATATGTTTCCTGAATTAGAATCCTATTTTAAGGAAAATCAAAAAGTAGAAATTAAAAAAGATACCTTAAAAGCTATCCGAAAAGACAACACAAATTTTGAAGTGATAGCCATCATCAGTGAAATAAAAGTACTCCATGACAAACTCTATACAGCATTTTTTAGAGAAAAATAGGAAGCTAAATAAAACCTTTTTAGAAACAACACAGTACATGAAATTATTTTTAGCCTTCACAATTTAAGTTACTAGACATACAAGGTATGATGAATTTTTTTATCTTCTTATTGTCTGTAAAATCACTATTTTGACTACGAAAAGGACTTATTTTTATGATTAAAAATTGAGCGTGCGATTTATTAACTATCATACACTATGTAATCAGTACCAATTTACCTGAACAGGAGATTAAATAAATCAACAAAGATATCTCCGTACATCTATTTTCAAGGTCTTCGACCATTGACAAGGTGAAAATATCTTTTGCTACTGAAATATGATACTACTATTTGAAACTTTTATCTGCCACTGAAATCTGTTATAAAATTTCAAACTCAATTCTTCGGTTTTGGGCACGACCTTCTTCAGTATCATTTGTAGCGGATGGGCGATTGGCCCCATAGCCTTGAAATTTAAGACGGTCTTTGTCTATTCCAGCATTTACTAAGTAATCAAGAACAGATTTAGCACGGGCAAGTGAAAGTGTTTTATTGGCTTCTGGATTACCTATATTATCTGTATGTCCAGAGATTTCTCCTTTTACTTGTGTGTTCTCTTTCATAAACTTTACCAATTCATCTAGTTCTGCCTTTGATTTATCAGCAAGTTCATAACTATTAGTAGCAAAGAAAATATTATTCAGTCTAAAAACAGTCCCCTTACTGATAGGATCAAGAGCAATATTAAAAACCAATGCTTCTATGTCTTTTCCTTCTGTATAATTAAAGGTAATACTCTTGTAAGCATAGTCTTTTTTAGTAATTCCTAAGGCATATTCAGAGCCTTGATTAAGCACAAAAAGGTATTCTCCTGTCTTGGGGTCAGAGGTTACAGAAGACTGTTTGGTATTGGTAGTAAGGTCAAAAAGTTCTATTTTAGACTCGAGTTTGCCTTGGGTTTTAGAATCATAAACATATCCTTTCACAAAATTACTTTTGATTTTAGGCTGAATCTCAGCAGGCATATCAAATACTTTGAGGACTGCAGTACGATCACGAATAGAACCTTCTCCTCCTTCGGCTGTATAGTAGCCTCTTTTACCATCCGTAGTGATAAATAATCCAACTTGATTTTCATGATTATTAACAGGGTAGCCTAAGTTAGTGGGTTTAGTCCACTCTTGGTTGATGTATTCACTTTGATATAAATCTGCTCCACCGTAACTCATTTTAGGATAACCATCCGAGCTAAAATATAGATAACGATTATTGGCATGAATAAAAGGCGATTCTTCCTTTCCAGTTGTATTGATGTTTTTCCCTAAGTTTTGGGCAGGTTGCCATTCTCCTTTTTCATCCATCTTAGCAACCCAAATATCTAAGCTACCTAAACTGCCCGCACGATTAGAAGCAAAATAAAGAGTTTTACCATCTGACGAGAGTGCAGGCTGCGTATCTTGAGCAGGTGA
>JBBRUH010000170.1:0-10688 GCA_038248005.1 Cytophagales bacterium
TAGATGAAGTAAACAAGATAGCTGAAAATGCTCTTCCTAATTATTATAAAGATGTTGAGAAAAATGCTCATTGGTATTCACCAGCTAGTTGGGGAACGGCTAATTTCTTCTGGGATGGTATTGTAAAAAATCTTGGGTTCTCAGCTGGAGCTATGGCCTCTGGAGCGCTCTTTGCTGCGGGACTAAGAGCCCTCCCTCTCACAGCAAAACTATTTTCTATAGGAAAAGCTGCGGAAACGTTACAAGCTACAGAGAAGGGACTGTTGGCTGCTGATAAAGTTGCAGGTACATACGGTAAAGTAAGAGGACTATCTGATAGTTTTCTTGGCCAATACAAATTATTGAATCCAGGAGGAAGACTCCTTGTAGCAGGTCTCGCTACAACAGGAGAGGCTAGCTTTGAGTCCTATCAGAATCTTAACCAATATAGGGATAATCTTATCGCAGCATATAGAGATGGTTATACAGATAAGGATGGCAACTTTCATCTTGGAAAAGGCTATGACCCTACAAATGAGGACTTAGCTAAAATTAATAGTTTAGCTGATGGTGTAGGTAATACATCTATGCTAGCCAATATAGCATTGTTGTCTGTTACAAACTATATACAATTACCAAAAATACTTGGTTCTTCTTATAGAATAGAGAAGGGTATGATCACCACTTTAGCAAGAAAGACAAATGAAATTGTAAAAGATGGAGGTAAGTTTATTGAGAATAAAATCTTTGCTAAGAAAATATTAAGGCCTTTAAGTTATACTTTTTCTATCTCTGAAGGTTTTGAAGAAGGCTCTCAGTATGCAATCACTATTGGTACACAGGATTATTACAAGAAGAAATATAATAATGAGCCTACATCATTTATGGAGAGTCTCTTTGAGGGAGTTAAAGAAACAGTAAGTACAGATGAGGGGATGCAGAATGTTTTGATTGGGGGATTATCAGGATCTTTAATGCAGGCAAGAGGCAGATTTCGTCAGAATAGTGAAAAAGACAGAAATACTTTAGCAGCATTAGGGGGAACTGATTGGACTAACCCAGGATTAAATTCAAGAGGTCTGTCTGACTTTACTCAAGCCACTTTAGACGCTGTGAATAGAGGAACAACTCTTCAGGAAGAAAGAGAACTTGCTCTCAAAGAAGGAAGAATCCTTGATAGCAAGGACAAGGAGATGGATTACATTATTAACTATGTATCCCCTAGAATAAAATATGGAAGGTATGATCTTGTAAAAGCAGATTTAGAGGACTATAGGATTTTAGCTAGTACAGAAGAAGGCTTTAGCCAGTTACAACAGGAAGGTAAAATACTAGAAGGGGACACTAAAGAAGCTTTCTTACAAAGACTTAGTAGCTTTGAGGCTACGGCAGAGAATGTAAAATCCTTATACCAGTCCTTACACCTT
Organism: Cytophagales bacterium; assembly: GCA_038248005.1. GTDB lineage: Bacteria > Bacteroidota > Bacteroidia > Cytophagales > Microscillaceae > JAABSX01. Next base: position 1,407 of record JBBRUH010000170.1, read on the forward strand.
CGCTATGGTGATAGGAAGGATGAAAAAGGAAACCTTATCTATACTTCCGAAGTAATGGATAAGATGATATATGCTGCAACTAAAGTAGCTGATTACGATGCACGCATACCTAAGTTATCTGGCACTCTGGCAGAGAAAGGTGTTAGTGTAGATATTATGATACAAGATATTACTCAAGGTCAGACAGACATATTTAATCAACTTCTTGAGGATGTAAAGATTAAAACAGGACTAAATGAAGATCAGCGCTTAGATCTTGGTGTAGCTCTGAATGATGTAGCCAATATGGTACTTCGTAGACAAATGTTCCTTAAGGAATATGATGAGATAAAGAATAATCCTAATAGGTATAAAGAGAAAGTAGCTCCTGTTATTACCACCACTCCTGGAGAGGCACCTGAAGTTGTTAAGGTGAAGACAAAAACTGGGGATAAAGACCTCACTGTAGGAATAGAATACTTTATTGGCAAGGGATTCAACTATGATAAGGATGGGTTGGAAACTCCTGTCACTATATCTAAGCTTACTGTGATGGGGGAAGACCCTGAGAATGCGAATAATATCCTCATTAAAACTAATACTGGAGAGGTAAGAAGCATCTCAAAAGAAGAGTTGCTTGACTATAAAATTACTCCTGTAGAAAAACTTCTTTCTGATAAGAAAGCTAATTACTTTTTTGAACATAGGAATGAACTCTTTGAGATCAACCTTGGTAAGAAGAATGGTGGTAAGATGCTTGGTAGACTTGAATTTGTAGATGGTAAAATGTATATCGTGTATAAGGGGTATAAGAATAAGCTTGTCCATAAAGAGATAACAGGCAAGTTCTTAGTACCACAGAAGGGATATACTCAAGCAATGATTAGGCCTACAGGAAAGTTTGTAGAAAGTGAGAGTCAGAAAAAAGCTAGAGAAGAAATTACTTCTAAAGAAGAGTTAGAAAAACAGGAACTTACTGCAGTAGATAACAGAGGCATAAGGATTCAAATTCTTACAGACTTATATGATGACATAGTAGGAAAGCAGGCCTCGACAGATAAGCTTCTTGAAGAGAAGAGAGTGGAGCTGGAGAATCTCAGAAAAGATTTGTCAACCCTCGAGGAAGCTATCCTCAATACCCAGGATGATGTAGATAAGCGTTATAAGAAAGTTACTTTTAAGGCTGCTACTAAAAAAGCACTAGCTACTGCTAAGCGCCTATCTATACTACAAGATAAACTGGAACAAGAGATTAAAGATTTGGAGTCTCAAAAGGATGCATTAGATATAGACCTCTCTTATATTACTGAGATGGAAGAGCACATTGATGAGCTTCCTACAGACAGCAAAGAGTTCTTGCATGAGCTAAGGGGGCATAAGAATCTTTTAGCGGATATGTTACTTAACACTGAAGTACAGATAGAAAGTACCAGTAGGCTTATCGGGAAGGTAGATGATGCACTTAATAAGGCTGTCGATTTTATATTAGATCTTATAGATAAGTTTAAAGCTAACAATTGGAATGCTCCTACAAGCTTTGCTCCAGATGTTCTTGGGCAGCAAGTTAGTCCTGATACCTTAGGTGTATCCTTTGTAATGAATGAAACATGGAGTGCCTTCTTAAAGGATCATCCTAATTTTATGAAGCTTAAGCCTAATTATAAAGCTGATCTTAAGGTTCTTGAAGATATGATGGCTCAGGTAGAAGATAATAAGGTAGCTCCTAATGAGAAGAAATTAGAGGAGCTTAATGCTCTGTTAAAAGATCTACAGGAAGAACTCCCAAGATTACAGAAAGAGTTAAAGGCTACCAATTTAATTGTAGCCAGGTTTGAAGAGATAGCGAAAGCACATAAAGAACAAAAGGCTCAGGAGAAGATGATGGCTCAAGATGAGGCTCTTCTTAAGGCAGCACTTGGGACAGAGCATAGAGGGGTACAAACCAAAGCATTTGATAAAGACTATGAGCAACAAGCTAGAAAAGATGAGGAGATATTAGGAAGATCTTCTGTAGGTGTTATGGATGGGAAACCTCATCAGGTAAGGGCTAATACTTTTGGGTTTAATATGGAGTCCTTTAAGAACCGCTGGGACTTACGTAGTATTGATGTAACCTCGAAGACTGAAAAAGAGGTGGGGCTGGAAGGCCTTATAGACTTACTCCGTACAGACCCTACCACTGGAAAGCCTAATGAGGACATCGACAAAGACGATGTCATTGTAATGGTAATGGCCGATGTTGATGGTAATCTTGTTGACGTAGAAGGGGATATAATTCCTGAAGGGGCAGATAGACTTAATACAGCTATCTATCAGGTGAGACCTGGAGCTAAGTTAGAGCGGAGAGATGGTACTAGTATGTTTAGGTCTAATACTATCAAAGAAAGACCAGAAGTTGTAACAGAGTTTACAGCAAGGTATAAGGCATGGAGAGATGAAGTGTTGGCAAAAACTACTTTAGGAAACATTCAAGATAATCTTCATGAGATAGAGGCATCCTTTGGAACACCGGAATATGTTACTCATTTAGATGAAGAAGGAAAGAAGGTAAAGCACTATGATACTCGTACCTCTGCGGAAGCTGCAGGGCTTCTTACTCCAACTAAGCTAGAGAGTACTCCGGTAATAGTTATCTCAAAAAATAGTGATAAAAAAGAAAAAGGCACAGTCTCTTTCAAGGCACCTTATGGTGTACCACTTCTTGATGTAGACAATGGATTAGTAAAGCTCCAGAATAGAAAACATACAGAGGCAGAAGCAGAAACTATTTATCAATCCATCCTACTACTTGCCAGATATATGATGGACCCTAAGGTAGGAATAGAAAGCTTAAAGTCTAAACGTATATTTGATTACTTAAGAAGTATCGTCTATTGGGGCATTCCTACAGATCAGCAGGGTAACAGAAAACTTTCTTTAGGTTATAATAGTATTTTCTGGGAAAAGGGAGATGATGGTAAGTTCATGCTTAGCATGTCAGGCTTAGGTAAGAATTTTATCTTCACACCTTCTTCTCTGGAACAGAATAAGCATGATATAATGGTGATGTTAAGGGAGATGTACAATAACGTAAACTCCTCTATGGCGAATGATCTTCAAGCTAAGTATGAGGAAATCCTTAGTATAAGTGATAAGGGAGAGATAGAGGCCCGCCTATGGCCTAATTATCAGACTTATTTATTGGCAGAGAAAACTCCTGAGGGTAAAACAAGAATAGGAGCTGAGCTGCCACTCTCTACATTACTAAGACCTCTTACTAAAGAGCAACCTACTAATCGTACAGGTATTTATTTTTTCACTTCAGACACAGCTGACAAGTGGGTAGCAGCAGATATAAAGAAGACTAATAAATCTATTAAACCTGGAGTGCTTAATACTCCTGTAGAAAAGCCTGTAAGTACAGGTGTTAATAATAAGTACACATTAGGTGGGGGGATAGTAAATGTCTTTATCACTAAAGGAGGTTCCTCGATTAAATTTACAGCAGAGGCTGATGTTAGCAAAGAGAATCTAAAGGATAAGATAGAATTAAAACAGGGAGCAGATAGAAATAAAGTCTATGACCTTCTTACTGAGGGTCCTAAAGGATTAATAGCTAAACTTTCTAAGGAAGAGGGAAGAGTTGTTACACAAGCAGAAGCACGTAAGGTAGCAGAGGTTATGATTAAAGGTCTGATATTTAATGACCTTAATATCAAAAGAGCAGCCCCATCAAATGATGAGAGTTTTACAATAGAGGGGGTACCTTCTGCTCCATCAAGTAATGAAGAAGAGTCTTTTACTATTAAACAAGATGAGAGTGAGGGGGCAAACTCAAATAAACTTCAGGACTTATTAGATGCTGCTAAGAGAAAGGCTGCTCCTCCCGGTGCTCGTCTTATAGTGGAAGAGAAACTTAAAAACTTTAAGAAAGAAGATTGGAAGGGGTTAGAGGCATGGTTAAAAGCTAATGTTCCTAATATTCCTATATATAGGGTAAAAAATGTTATTCAAGCCACTAACGGAAAACAGGCTTGGGGAATGTTTAGAGATGGGGCTGTTTATGTGTATGAAAATGCAGAAGTAGGGACAGCTTACCATGAAGTATTCCATGCTATAAGAAGCATGTTTACCTCTCCGGAGGAGAATGCTGCAATAGATAGAGAAGTTAGAAGTAGGAAAGGCAGTTTTACTGAGAGGGCAACAGGTAAAGAGATTAACTACTCTAAGGCCACTAATAAACAAATTGAGGAAAAACTTGCAGAAGAATTCAGGGAGTATATACATGATAAGAAGATACCTATTAGGCCAACTAATGGGAGGCCTTATGTACTTAAACTATTCTCAGATTTGATAAACTTCATACGTCATTTCTTTACTGGCAGGAATGCTCAGTTTAATGTAGAACAGTTATTTAAGAATATAAATGAAGGTGCGTACAAAGATGTTATTCCTTACGCAACAGAACTCTCTTTCGCTAAGAAAGGTATTCTTGATATAGAGGAAGCCTTTGCAGGAGATGGCAGCGAGTTTAGTTTGGCAGTAATGAGAGATAGAGAGAGAAATGATGTTATACAGGATATGACATACCTTACTCTTGTTGAACTTATAGCCACTGATAAGAGCTTGTTCACTATACCTAAGATTTCTAAACAGGATTTATATATTAGATTGAAAGCTCAAGTGTTAGCCAGACTAGACTCTACTATAGAAGCTGCTAATAGCTTTGTAAGTGAAGGTATTGCTACACAGAAAGATGTAGATGATGCAGTGATAAAACCTACTGAGATACTAAAACAAGGCATTGAGGATCAATGGGAGAATATCGTTGTTAAGCACCAGGAGCAGTTAAGAAGCTATTCTATTGAGTTTGATGAGTATGATCAAATAGCGTTATCTGATGATAATAAAGGTAAAGATGACCCCTTTGGTGATTCTACCAAGATAGATAGTTTTAAGAAAGCTAATAGTGCTATAAAATTATTACTGGCTACATTACCTAAAGTAGATGAGAATAATAATCTTGTTCCTTCTTCCACAGGAGGCGTTATACTTATCCCCCTTAGTAAGACACAGATAAGTCTCTACAGAAAATTACATAATGCTCGTAGCATGGAAGATATGGTGGAAAGAATACGGGAGATGGCTAAGAATGATATTAATTACAGGAGTCTCTATAAACGTATTACCAAATCTGATTTGTCCACTGCCGTAGATTTAAGTAGAATAAATACAGAGCATGGTGCACAGATACTCACTGCTTTATGGAGAACATTTAAGAAACAGAATCCTGATGTAAGAAATGTCTTTATCCTTGAGAATGGAGATGTAGTGGTGGGAGAGGCTAATTTGTCTCAAGCTGCTAATCAAATAAGAAGTACTTATATTGATTCTGTTGTCTCTGCAGCTAAAGCTGGTAGTGGTTTTTTTACATACAATGCCAAAGAGAAGATGTTTATTGGAGACCCGGAAGCTGTTAGGCTTATGAACATTAACAGCCTCACAGCTAAAGTGGCCTTCCTTAATAAGCTTGGAATCTCTTTCACGGTGTCTGAGATAAACAAATTAAAAAGAGACCAAAGGGCTGAGTTTATTGATGTTGTAGACAATATAAAAGCCAGTATTGCAAAGGCTGAAAGGATTGCTACCTTCTCTGGTAAGGTGCTGGACATTAATGGAAGGCTATTGGAACTCGCCCTCATAAGGGCTATTATCAGTAATCCAGAGTTTGATAGTACCTTTTTTAATATCTCCGGAGAACGTACTCAGACTTTCATAGGGACTAATCCTGCAGATGACCTATATAATTTCTTAACTCAGATAGGAGACTTTACTGATGCTAATGTAATAGGCACACAGTATAGCTACTTAAAAACTGACTCCTTCGTAAAAGGATCTAACCTTTTAAGTAGAATGTTTTCTTCTGACTTCAAACGTAAGAAGGGTACAGAAGACCTTATGAAAGTAGGATATGTAGGAGGTACTGATAACGCTATGAATGGCAAACAGAAGCCCTCGTCAAAGCTTTTTTATAAGGAGAGGTTAGTTCAAGAGCTAAACCTTAACCTCAAAGGTTGGTACCTCAACTTAGTCCCTGGAGATGCATCTATCGAATGGATGATTAAGATGGGGAATGCTATCACCTTAAAAGAGCTCGCAAGAGGTATGAAGGATATCAATGATATTTTTAAAGGGTACTTCTTATCTGAATTAGAGCTGGCCAGGGAAGATAATAGGGCCGTAGCTAAAGATAGGAATGCACATGAATTACGGTTTCTTAGGGCTATTTTAGCTACAGATAAGAATCTACATAGTGAGATAATGGCTGATACACGAGATATTAATAAGGTGTATGATAGGTTTGAAAAGAGAATTAATACTGCGTTAGCTAGTTATATAAAGACTGAGACAGAGAAACTTAATAAGTCTCTTGCTCGATTTGGAATTGTAGAAGAGACTGAAGGTGGGTTTGTAATGAATAACATAGATATTCCAAAGAATATGAGTAAGGAGGCTTTAGATAATCAACTTACACTTCTTACAGTCAATTTCATGATTAATAATATAGAGCTTCATAAATTGCTCTATGCAGACCCTTATCAATATGAGGATGAGTTAAAGCGTATTAAGAATATAAATTCTCCCAGACAAGCAATTGTAAGTAATTCTCCACAGATGAATACTGTATTCAATAACGTCTGGAATAAAGGATATACTAAGGGAAACATTGGATACACGGATTTTACTCAGGATTACTTTCAGTCTATTACTAACGCAGAGATAATGGGTATTACTGATATACCTAACTACGGAGTATTTAGAGAAACTGATGGTAGTGGGATTATTCTTTTCAAGGCCTATAGACAATTTAGAGTACGTGCAGGAGACTGGAATGAGAATGAGGAAAGACAATACAGATATGATATAGCCTGGGAGAAGCAAGATAAAGGGATAGAGTTAACTGCTGAGGAGGTTGATCTCTATATGAAGGGTAATCCAGCAGTTAAAAGTGCTTACACCCCTATCAAACCTATTGTAGCAGGCAACAAAGCTAATAACACTTCCTATAATAATATGATGTTAGATAAGTTCGCCCTCTATCCTATTTCATATAGATTAATGAGTGACTTAAATAAAGCTGGGGGGAATACGACCTCTAATGTTATCTCCCTATATAACAAGATGCAGGGTGAGAATATTGATTACACTGTATTTACAAATAGTCGTAAAGTAGGAAGACAAAAAGAACATGAGACCTATGATGAGGAGGGAAATTTTAATAATACCCCTTATACAGAGGAGATGGTAACTAAGGTACCTTTTGTTATTATGAGTATACAAGCTGAAGTACCTTCTAAGGACTCTCCATTAGTGTCCAGAGGAACTCAGATTACTAAGCTTATAACCATGGATACCATGGAAGCAGGTGTGCCTGTTGATTATCTTTTAGACAAGGACTTTACTACTAGGTATAAAGAGTGGTATAAGTTGGATGAAGCTGGAAAATTAAAAGCTTCTGATTTGTACAAGGAGATAAAGAATAATCAGACTCTTCTTGAGACTATGATGGAGAAGGGATATCAGAATCTATTAAGAAGGTTGGGTATAAAAGAAGTTAATAAAAAGTTCGTTATAAAAGACTTCAGTAAAGCAGTGCAGACATTACGTGAAGAAGTGCTAAAGAGAGAGGTAAATGATAATATCAGTGATGCTCTTACAGCTTTTCTTGAGGGTAAGGCTGTGCTTGAAGCCACACCTGCCTACCAGCAGATAAGAAACATACTCTATTCTATGGTGGATAAAGATATTATCAGGCCTAAAATAACTGGTGGATTAAAAGTACAGATACCATCTACCCTTTTAGAGAGTGGTGCCCGGGTGAAGACTACGAACATTAATGGTAAGACGGGTTATACATCAGATGTATTAGGTTTTTACGTAGATGGAGATGGCAAACGTGTATGTGAGATAATGATAGCTCGTTGGTTTAAGAGCTCTAAGTCAGACAAGGAGTTACTTGACTACTTAAATACTTCAGAAGAGGGTAAGAAGATACTATCTGGCTTAGCTTATCGTATTCCTACTCAGAAGCAAAATTCAATAGAAGTTTTTAAGATAAAACAATTTCTTCCTTATGAGTTTGGAGACTCTGTTGTAGTGCCAGCCGCAATTGTAGAGAAGACAGGCTCTGACTTTGATATTGATAAACTTTCTATCTACCTAAAGAATCTCTTAGTAGGTAAGAATGGTGAACCTAAACTTATAGGTCTACTCACTAATGAAAACTCCACAGTAGAGGAGCGTTATTATAAGTGGGTGATTGATAACGCAGATAAAGATGCAAGCAAATATTTGAAGTTCTTATCTAAAGTGGAAGTTAAAAGCCTTAAGGATAAGTTCAAGTCTAAGTTTGAGGAGATAGGTAGTAAGTATCAAAGCATGGTGGAAGATGTAAAGGCCACTAGCTATAAGGACTTACTTTCTAACTATGATAGGATAGAAGAAGAGGTATTCACTACCCAGGATACTTATATGAAGGAGTTGTTTGATCAGGAAAGACAAATATTTAAAACTCTTCCTGGGGATATAAGAGAAGGTTTCTTCTATCTTAGAGATAAGATGCACAATGAAGATGTTAATGGTCCAGAGGAGTTAAGAAACTATATGAAGCTGTCCACAGGCTTCCTTTCCTATGAGATGGATGTTAAAGACCACAACTCTCTTGTAGATATGATAGGATTGTATGAACAGGAGTTGCTAGTACTTGGAGCTACTCAGGCTCAAATTGATTCTGCTAAAACAGAAGCTTTAGGTGAATTCAGAGGTGATAAGAATAGCGCTATAGAGAATATAGCCAAACTCACTTCCAGCATGTCAGAGCAGGCTAAAGAAGAGAGAGCCACAGAAAGAGGCCAGTTCAAAGCAGATTATGCAAAAGAATTAGCCGAGGCCTCTGAACTTCTTACCAAGGAAGAGTTTGTTAAGCTACCTATCCTATTACAAAATAGTAAGGCTGCTTTAGAAAATGAGTTTATACAATCTTCACAGAATTTAGCAGCTCACCCTGCTAATTATCAGAGATTAATTAAGCCTAATTCTTCTTCACAATTGTCGAGTCTATCCAGAGAGATAACTGAGAAGACAGGAGAAAAGTCTTTTGATTATAAAGAGGTGGGTAATATGCTTGACAGAGGGTATATGTCAAGTCTTAGACATGCATTTGTTACAGGAAAATATGCTATTGGTATAGCAGCTGTTAATCAAACTAACCATTCTCTTAACCAAAGACAGCCTATTTATATAGATAAAAATAGATTGAAGCTA
>JBBRUH010000171.1:0-10582 GCA_038248005.1 Cytophagales bacterium
ACCCCAGAGGGGTTAAATCTTTGTAGAAAGCCCGAATATAAGTCGATATAAGCTCCGTAGGAGTGAAACGAGCTAAGGGACACGACACATGTTTCGCTCCTATGGAGCTAGTTCTGGTTTTTAAATCTCTTGATACAAAGATGTTACTTCTACGGAGCATTATTAGACATCTTTGAAATCTCTAAAATTAAAACTTAACTGACTGCACTAGAGATTTGTATAAAAATAGTGCGTAGTCTTAACGAAGTGAGCCTACGCACAGTGGGTGTTTTAATAGTCTAATTCGTTTCTTTCTAACAAATCAAATTCTTCTATAAACCCCTCAATAATTGTCTGTTTTTTCAATAGCTCATTCATATATTTGATTCCAAGTCTATCTCCTTCCTGAGTATTAAGAGGACTTGCTTTTGATGATATTATAAAATTATAGTTAGTCAAGTATCTCTTTCTGAACTCTGCATCTTCAATATCCACTATTTCTCCATTGATTTCAGTAGCACCATCTTCATATTCCGGTCTTGTTATCGGAATACCTTTATAAAGTCCGTATTCCTCATCAAAAGCTCTGCGTGAGTTCACTGAATTTATATCAATCTCTGAATAATCATATAATCCTATTGGTATATCAGCTTCGGTTTCTACATAAACAAAAGATTTGTAATAAGATCCAGACACATACACAGCGATTTTACTCACTTTTAACTCATGTCTATCCATTAAACATCTACCATCGTCTAGTCTTTCAAAGCTTCTTATTTCCAAGGCACTTCCACTTCTAAACCACCAAATTGGGTCACACATTATTCCATACCCTTTTGCAATATCAAAGTATGTTGGATTTTTTAGTAATCTCAAAAGCCTTTTTATTGCTTCTTGACCTTCAAACCATTTTAGTCCTCTTACACCAGGAAATGCTTTTGCAAGCCTGTCGGAAAAAAACACTGTGGGTTTAGTAGTCATTTTAAATTTCCCTTCTTGGTTTTTAAAAACACCACTTTCTATCATTTCAAAAGTATCATCTTCTTTTAGTATTTCTTTATTTTCAGAGAAATCTTGTTCTATTGATTGGTTTAAACTCTGCTGAATCATCTTAGCAAAAACATCTAATTGTTGATTAAAATCATGAGATGTTTTCCCAAAAATGAACATATTTCTTAGATTGTTTAAAGTGTTTTTTGATCACTTGGTATAACCTTATCCATCTCACTAAAATAGCCTGAGGTATTGGCATCTTCTAAGTATTTGAGTGCTTTTTGAATATTTTCGTTCATCATTTTATTTGTCGTATTATATCAAATTTTATATCCAATACCTTTACTTATATCTTCACAGACGACTACAAATTTAAGTTACACATCTTCATATTCCTAACAGAATGACAGGAAAAGTACTTCAATTCCTCAACCTTCACCCTTTCAAAGCATCCCACAAAATCTCAATCGGGTGCAAGGCAATACGCTCAGTGCCGTCTTTGATTTGATGACGACAGCTTGTGCCAGGTGCCGCAATGATGACTTCCTCAGGTTGTTTTCTGACCGTAGGGAAAAGCACTAACTCACCGATTTGCATAGAGAGTTCATAATGCTCTTTTTCATATCCAAAAGAACCAGCCATACCACAGCAACCCGAAGGAATGACGTGCATCTCGTAGTTTTGGGGCAGTGATAAGATTTTCTTGGTAGGAGTGAGCGAAGACAAGGACTTTTGATGACAATGTCCGTGTAGCTTGATGAGTTTTTTATCAGTTGTGAATGCCTCCGCAGTGATATTTCCTTTATCTATTTCTTTTGCTAGAAACTCCTCTATTGTGAAAGTACAATCCGCTACTTTTTGGGCTTTTTCTTTCCAATCAGTATCTGCAAGGTCTATGTATTCATCCCTAAAAGTCAGAATAGCAGACGGTTCTATGCCTACCAAAGGCTTATCATCTTGGAGCAGAGAAGCAAATAATTTGACATTCTTTTCAGCGATTTGCTTGGCATCTTTGAGCAAACCCTTAGAAAGATAAGTACGCCCACTTTCGGCATGGTTGGGCATAATGACCTCGTAGCCTAGCCTTGTGAGCAACTCTACAGACTTGATACCGACGTGTGTATCATTAAAATTAGTAAATTCATCAGCAAACAAAAATACCTGTCCCTTTTTCTGAGAGATACTTTGATTGAGTTGAGTAAGATTTTTAGAAGCCCATTTTCTGAGTGTCTGTTTTTGTAGTAAAGGCAAAGAACGCTTAGGATGGAAGCCCATCAGTTTTTTACTCATTTCACTGGTAAGCTTAGTCTTAAACCAAAAATTATAAGCCTGTGGTAAAAGCGTAGCCAATTTATTGAGGTTATTATAATTGGCAATCATCCGAGTACGCAAAGGAACTCCATTGGCATCATAGTAATTTTGCAGAAATTCGGCTTTCATCTTGCCTACATCTACATTAGAAGGACATTCTGACTTACAGCCCTTGCAAGAAAGGCATAAATCCATGACCTCTTTAATAGATTCATTGTTGAAGGGATTACTCTCTGTAGAGTGCGTCAAAACTTCTCTTAATATATTCGCTCTTGCTCTAGTCGTGTCTTTTTCGGAGCGGGTTGCCATATAACTCGGACACATTGTGCCTCCACTCAGATGCGTTTTTCGGCAGTCTCCTGAGCCATTGCATAGCTCGGCCGCACGCAATATTCCTTGGTCTTTAGAGAAATCAAAGTAGGTTTTAATCTCAGGTGTTTCTTGTCCTTTGGTGTAGCGTAGGTTGGTATCCATAGGTGGAGCGTGGACAATTTTGCCAGGGTTGAAGATATTCTCAGGGTCAAAAGCATGCTTGACAGCTTTGAGTAAGGTGTAATTTTTTTCACCAATCATTTGAGGAATAAACTCTGCACGCAGTCTTCCATCTCCGTGTTCCCCACTGAGCGAGCCTTTGTATTTTTTGACAAGGGTCGCTATTTCTTCGGCTATCAATCTAAATTGGGCTTGCCCTTCTTCCGTTTTGAGGTTGAGAATAGGGCGAAGGTGCAATTCACCAGAGCCAGCATGGGCATAATGCACAGAGTACATCCCATGTTTTTTGAGGATTTGGTTAAATTCGGCAATGTATTCAGGAAGTTCTTGCACATCTACAGCGGTATCTTCTATGACAGGAGCAGGCTTCTCATCTCCAGGGATATTTGACAAAAGCCCCAAACCTGCCTTGCGTAGATTCCAGACCTTGCCCGCATCTTCTTTGCCCACAATGGGAAAATGATAACCAAAACCCAAGGATTGCCATTCTGAAATTAAGTCTTGAGCAGTGCTTTCACATTCTTCTTTGCTTTCTCGGCTAATCTCCACCACCAAAATCGCCTGAGGGTCATCTTTCACAAAAAACCTGTTTTGACGCTGCTCTACATTGGTTTTGGTGCGCTCAAGTACATAGTGATCCATCAGCTCGCAAGCAGAGGGTTGGTATTTGAGTGCAATCAGATTGGCACGCAGAGATTCATCAATGGATTCAAAATGTCCACAGATTAGCACTTTTTCGGGAGGAGGAAGTGGGATAGTTTGTAGTTTGATTTCGGTCATCATGCAGAGTGTTCCCTCAGAGCCAGCAATCAATTTACAAAAATTAAAATCTTCTTTGTTAGCCGTAAAAGGAGCAGTTTCCAGAAGTAAATCTAGGGCATAGCCTGTGTTTCTTCTTGGAATATTGGGCTTGGGAAATTCTCTTCGAATTTCTTCTTGAAAATCGCTTTGGCTTAAGATTTCTTGGATTTTTTGATAAATCTTATTTTCGAGAGAGTTTCCCTTGCATTTTTGCTGAAATTCTTTTTCGCTAAGGCTTTTAAAAACTACCTCTGAGCCATCACTGAGTAAGGCTTTTACCTCCAAAAGATGCTCTCTAGTACTGCCATAAATGATTGAATTAGAGCCACAAGAGTTATTGCCGACCATTCCGCCCATCATTGCACGGTTGGCAGTAGAGGTCTCTGGCCCAAAGTATAAACCGTGAGATTTGAGGTAGAGATTTAGCTCATCACGCACGACTCCAGGTTGTACTTTTACCCAGTTTTCTGAGGTGTTTAACTCTATGATTTTGGTAAAATATTTAGACATATCCACCACTATACCATCACCTACGACCTGCCCAGCAAGCGAAGTACCCGCAGTACGAGGAATGAGAGCCACCTTGTGTTTTTGGGCAAAAGCAACCAAAGCCTTCAAGTCATCTTCGGTTTTGGGCAAAGTAACGGCAAGGGGCATTTCACGATACGCCGAAGCATCTGTAGCGTAAAGTATTCTCATGGTGTCATCTAAGTAAAGTTCACCTGAGAAATTGCCTTTGAGTTCTTCTAAGGCAGGTATAGACTGTTGGTAAATTGCGTTTTGCGAGGTCATAATTTGTGATTGCTTTAACTACAAAGTTAAATATTTTTAGCTAAAAGAATTTGAGGAAGAGAATTGTTATTTTTTAAAGGAAGGGTATTTTTTTGCTGTATTTGGAGGAAAGTAAAATTGAAGTTAGTATTTCAAGTCTATACGCTTCAGTTAAAAAAGTCTTACTGTATGTATTGTTTCAAGCTAAGTAGGTGGTTAAAATTAATTTATACTTTAGTCTTGTTATAAAGGGCTGGTTATGAAAAACTTACTAAGATAACTCATCACTCATCACTTAAGATATAATAGGTTGATTCATAGTTTTTGATGCCTATTTTCATTTTTATAATTTAAGATAGAAGAATTTGTTTAAATTTGTTGTAGCACGTAAAACACAAATAATTTATAAAAGATATATATATGTTATCTGTAAAGATGCAGTCTTAGAAATTGTATGAAACATAGTTATTTATTTACTTTGCAGAGTATTAAGTATGGTGATTTTCATCACGAATTTAGTGATGGGCACCTATTTAAGTATTTTGTACAAATCAAACCTGTTTCAAAAAATATCAGACTTTATTTATAATTAATAACTTACCATTGACTCTTATGCTTGATACTAACTTTGATAATATCCCCTCCTTAGATCTTTCTGAGTTTACGTCGGGAAGCCTAGTCCAAAAACAAAACTTTGTTGCGAAGCTAGGTGATGCCTTTGAACACATTGGCTTTGTAGCCATCAAAAATCACGGACTAAATGATGTATTGGTAACTCAATTATATGATACTTACCAAAACTTTTTTCAGCAACCTGATGAGTCAAAGTATAAATATGAAGTGCCTAACATTGCAGGTCAAAGAGGCTATACAGGCAAAGGTAAAGAACATGCAAAAGGTCGCTCTACAGGTGATTTGAAGGAGTTTTTTCACGTAGGGCAAGCTGTAGCCGAAGAAGATGTAGCCAATTTTGATTATCCAGAAAATATATTCTCTAATGAAATTAGCTACATGAGAGAAGTAAGCCTAGAAGCTTATCGCACGCTCGAAAACACAGGGAAAGAAATCTTAAGAGCCATTGCCTTGCACCTTCGCTTGGAAGAAGATTACTTTGATGATAAGGTGAAAAATGGCAATAGTATCCTCAGAGCTATCCACTATTACCCTATCGAAAACCCTGATGAAGTGCCAGAAGATGCAGTGCGTGCAGCAGAACATGGGGACATCAATTTGATTACCCTGCTGATGGGTGCGAGTGCAGAGGGTTTGCAGATACTAAGAAAAGATGGCAAATGGATACCCGTAACAGCACTTCCAGACCAAATCGTGGTCAATGTAGGAGATATGCTAGAGAGGCTTACCAATAATAAACTCAAATCTACTATACATAGAGTGGTGAATCCTCCTCGTGAAAAGATGCACACTTCCCGTTATTCTATTCCTTTTTTTATGCACCCTCACGGAGAAATGGATTTGACTTGCTTAGATTCTTGCGTAGATGAGCAAAATCCCAAACAATATGAAGACATTACAGCAGGACAGTTTTTAAATCAGCGTCTAGCTGAAATCGGTTTAAAAAAATAGTGCTTACCTTAGCGATAAACTAGGCAATTATGCAAATCAAAAAAATTCGCAATTATATTTTTTTGAGAGATGTGGCATGGCTATCTATTATGGCTTTTGGTGGACCTCAGGTGCATATTGCTTTGTTTATAGAGATGTTTGTCAAAAAAAGAGCTTATCTCTCCGAAAAAGATTTTATGGAGTTGAATGCCTTGTGCCAGATATTGCCAGGGCCATCTTCTACTCAGACCATTGTGGCATTGGGTTTTAAAATAGGAGGGCCTACGCTTGCTTATCTTACTCTTGTGATTTGGTGTCTGCCCGCCGTTACGGTGATGACCATTTTTGGATTAGGCTTTTCTTACTTTCAAGACCAAAGTATTTCTCTTGAATTTTTCCGATTTGTGCAGCCTATTGCAGTGGGGCTAGTAGCACATGCTGCCTTTCGGATTACACGCTTAGTCGTTAATACTTATACAGGTTTTGTGTTGATGGGTATTTCCGCCTTAGCGGCTTATTGGTTTAGTTCACCTTGGGTTTTTCCTTTGGTGGTAATAGGCGGAGGACTCGTAACTGCTTTTAATTTTAAACAACAAGAGAAAGAACACGATAAAAAAATAAAGATTAGATGGGGTAATTTTGCACTTTTTGTGGGTATAGCATTGTTGGCTGCCATCTTAGGAGGAGTTACTAAATCGCTTCCTGTTCGTTTGTTTGAAAATTTTTATCGAAATGGAAGTTTTATTTTTGGAGGAGGGCAGGTATTAATCCCTGTGCTTTTTACAGAGTTTGTGCAGTTTAAGCACTACCTATCAGCAGATGAGTTTCTCTCAGGCTATGGTTTAGCACAACTCGTGCCGGGGCCTGTTTTCTCCTTTACAGCTTTTATAGGGGTACTTTCTATGCGTTCTTATGGCACTGGTGGACAAATCTTAGGTGCTTTTATGGCATCAGCGGGTATCTTTTTGCCTGGAACTTTTCTTATTTTCTTTGTTATTCGTTTTTGGGAACAGCTCAAAAAATACAGAGTCGTCAAGGCATCCTTAGAGGGAATACACGCCGCAAGTTCTGGACTAGTAGTGGCAGCAGCTTTGCTCTTGTTTATACCTTTGAGTGGAAGTGTAATTAGCATTGCCATCATTATTGCTACTATTGTAGTTTTAGAATTTACTAAAGCACCTCCTCCTTTATTAATTTTCTTAGGGCTATTGGCTGGCTTTATTTTTAGTGCTTAATAGAGATTATTACGACGTTTTTAGATTGATAATACCGTTAAGCGAAGACACTCTAATGAGGAAAAGAAGAGGCTTTAACGAGGAAAATACTGATATATGATACCGTTATTTGACACTGTTAAAACTTCAAAGCAAAGACTGTTATATCATCTTTCTGTACTGCTCCATCCAAGTGTATGTCTAGCTCGGTATTGAGGCATTCTAGCTGTTCTTTGACTGGAAGATGAATCATTCCTCTCAAAAATTCTTTAAATCTACTTATTCCATATTCTTCTAGCTGGGTATTGGGCTGATTCATAAGTCCATCTGTGGTGAGGTAAAGAGCATCTCCTTTTTTGAGTTTGATAGTTTGATTCTCGAAGGTAATTTGTTTTTGAATATCTCGTCCACCTATAGAGCGTGGTGAACCTTTCAGTTCATTGATTTCCCACCCTTTGCTATAAATCAAAGGGCGATTTGCCCCTGCAAAGGTAATATTCCATTTATTTTCCCCTTCTAAAGGCTCTTCGAAACAGCATAGGCAGATGTCCATACTATCCGAACCTAAGTTCTGATTTTGATGAAGGGCTATTCTAAACTCGGTATTGAGTGTTTCTAAGATAAGAGAAGGATCATCAATGCCTTGTTCACCTATTACTTTATTGAGGAGGGTATTACCAATCAAAGACATAAAAGCACCTGAAACGCCTTTTCCTGTGCAATCTACTACGGCAACAAAGTATTTTTCACGGGTTTTCATAAACCAATAAAAATCACCAGACACATCATATTGAGGACGATAAAGCATAAAATATTTTTTGAAGTATTGGTCTATTTCGTGCTTAGGCAATACAGCTTGCTGAATCCTTTGGGCGTAGTTTACGCTTTCCATCAGGATTCGGTGCTTGTGCTCTACTTTATATGATTTTTCTCTAATCTCCCTGATGCTTTCTTTTACTTTTGCTATCATGTATTCTACATCTTCTGAAAGCAATCCCAATTCATCTTTGGTATTAATCTTAGAAATTTGTACTTCTTCGGCAAAATTACTTTCTACTACTTTATGGATAGAATAAGACAAACGGCTGATGGGCTTACTTAAAATACGGATAATCAAAAAACCAAGAACTATTATCAAAACCGAACCAAGAAAGATAATGACTAGCTGAATCCAATTATTCTGACTTCTGAGAGTATTTACTTGCTGATTGATAGATTCATTGATAAGTACGAGGTTTTGTTCTATTTCTTTTTCGGCAGATTTTATTTTACCTTTAATCCCTTCATTTTCTGAGAAGCCAATTTTTGCTTCTGTTTCGGCTATTTCCCTAAAAGTTTTTTCATATTTAATTAGTAAATCAAGAAGTGGCTTATTATTTTTGATTTCATTGGCTAGTTGTTTTACAGCTTGTGAAAGCTTGGTAGTATAGCTAGTATCTTTGCGAAGCATAAAATCCTTTTCATGACGGCGAATCATGAGCAACTTAGACATATCATAGCTTGCAGTCGTATTTTCTATTTCGTGAATGTAATCCCTCATATCTCCTTCCAAGCCATCATCTTTAAATCCTCTTTTGCGAGTCAATGCTATAATATCAGTAAAGTTTTTTTCATAATCATCTAATGCTTGGATAGCTTTCTCGGTTTGCTGGATGACTTCGGGGGTGCGTATTTCTTGGAAATCTTCCAAGGCTTTCAAGTCAGCTTTAATCTGAGCTATGAGCTTGTAACGTCTATCAAGCACTTCACTTTTACCCGTTTTATGAAATCTAGGATTAATCGTTTCATCCTGAAAAAAGACATACTCATCCTTTTCGGCAGTCTGTAGATTAAGTTCTATATTTTGCAATGTGCCTAAGATATTGGCAAGTCGTTTTTCACGAAGGTCAAACCAAAAATCGGTCAAAGCCAAGAAACCAACAATGGCTAAAAAAAGTACAAAACTAAATAAAAGCTTTGCTTTTATGGTTTGGAAAATGGTAAAGATGTTCATCGTTTTATCTGCTCCTAATTATACCACAAAAGTACAACTTCTTAGGCAAGAAGATTTTAAGCGAATGTTATGCTTTCATGAAGTTTATAGTTGTCTTTTAGAATTTTCTTATAAAATACAGATAATCTTAAAGCTCAAAACTCAGCCCATCATACGCTAAGTGAATATTAGGAGGAAGTTCTTTTTCTACTTCTGCATGCAAGCCCATTCGGTGGCTAATATGCGTAAAATAAGTTTTCTCAGGTTGGAGTGATTGGGCTACTTCCACTGCTTGGTTCAGTGTAAAATGCGAGATATGATTTTCTTTTTGGAGGGCATCTAGGATGAGATAGCGTGTGCCTTTAAGCTTCTCAAACTCCGCAGGAGGAATATTGCTTACATCGGTCAGATACGTAAAATCTCCAAACCTAAACCCAAAAACAGGCAATCTATAGTGCAAGACATCAATCGGGATAATCTGGACTCCTTGTATCTCAAAAGGCTCATTTTCAATGTGATGCACTTCCACAGAAAGTACTCCTGGATATTTTAAATTGTTATCTACAAAGATATAAGCAAACTCTTGCCTTAGCTGGTCTATCACAGGCTTTCGCCCATAGATAGGCACATCTTGATGTTGCTTAAAGTTAAATGAACGCAAATCATCCATTCCCGCAGTATGGTCTTTGTGCTGATGTGTATAGAGGACAGCATCTAATTGTTTAATGTTTTCTCTAAGCATTTGCTGCCTAAAATCAGGGCCAGTATCTATCACAAAACTCTTTCCTTGGATTTCTACATGGATGGAGGGGCGTAATCTTTGGTCTCTATAATCTAAGGATCGGCATACTTCACAATCACAAGCAATGGCTGGGACACCTTGTGAAGTGCCACTTCCTAAAACAGTTATTTTCATTGTATTATATTAAAATCTTTCTATCTCATTTTTGAGAAGGTGTAAACAAGTCTTGTTTTTGTTTAATCAACTCTTGATAGATTTTGTTTTCTTTTTCTTCAAGGGGAGCAAATTGCCAATCTACATTTTGCAATATTTCTACCAAGCAATTCACTTTGCCTTCTAAGGGATAATACTGATTAACGACTATCACTTTTTGTTGCTTGATGATGCAATATCCAGATTTGAAATTCCCTTTTTCGTAGCGAAGTGTATAGCCGCCTTGCTTAAAAATATTTTCTAATCTATTAAGATTACTCGTTGTGGGTTTTAGACTCATATTTGGTTTTTTTATTACCTGTAAAGGCAATGGCGAAAGGTTTTTAAACCATTAAGAAGTTAAGAATAGTAAGTTATCAAGCAGTAACGAAAAGTTTTTAGACCATTAAGAAGTTAAGAATAGTAAGTTATCAAGCAATAACGAAAGGTTTTTAAACCATTAAGAAGTTAAGAATAGTAAGTTATCAAGCAATAACGAAAAGTTTTTAAACCATTAAGAAGTTAAGAATAGTAAGTTATCAAGCAGTAACG
>JBBRUH010000172.1:0-10576 GCA_038248005.1 Cytophagales bacterium
AGTATTACGCTAGTGAGTTATGAATTATGAGCTCTTAATTATCTGATAATAAGCGTTTTAATGTCTAACAATGATTAGTTTATTTTTTACATATCGCCCGTTTTCACTATAAAAAATAATAGTTTAATTCCTTACTTAGTAATAGCTTAAAAATAAAGTGATAAATTAGTTTAAGTAAAATACTTACTATCAGTTGATTACAACCTGATAACCAGTAACTTGTAACCAATCTCTTACTAACTTATTTTAGTAAAACTTTCCGAGCCTGATAGATTCGGAAAGTCTAATGATTAAAATATAAGTGACGAGTTACAAATGATGAGTTTTCCTAATGAGGCTCTAATAATCACAACTTTATAACAAGATTAAAGTGTAAACTAATTTTGACTGCCTGCTTACAGAGTAAGAGGTAAGTTATAAGTGATAGGCATATTGTATCATAAAGTAATCTCTCACTCCTAAACTTTTGTGTTCTGCTTTGTTTTGCCTATTTTTAAAGATATAACCAATAAAGTATGCCATTTAAAATAAGTGATGCCGCCTACAATAACTTGTTAGGCTCATTAAATAATCTACATTTCACAGAACAAACAGGTAAAGAAAAAGATCTTGCTTTTTTGTCTGATGATTGGTGGTTAGGTGATACTGTGGTGATAGAGTGTGTCGTTTACAGGCGTGGAATGTGGGAAATTCATCTTATATTTGCACATCATCTACAACCTTACAAGCTCCTAAAGCGTGTAATTACTACTACCTACTGTCCTAAAAAAGCTGATATGATGGCTAATCTCATGAAAAAAATTGCGGCAAAAGACCAAAGAGGAACGCTTAAACTAGATAAAGCAAATTATGGTTTTATAGATAATTAATTTCTTTTTAAATTGAATAAATGACTCCTACCAAACAAAAAATCATAGATACTGCCATCCAGCTTTTTAATGAGCAAGGTTTGGCGAATGTTCGCTTACAGCAAATTGCTGATGAAGTAGGAATTAGTATAGGAAACCTTGCCTACCACTTTAACACTAAAGAAATCATCGTTTCTACTGCTTTTGAACCCCTACAAGAAAAATTTGGGAATGTACTACAGCTTTATAGTCAATACCCTAATCTCTTAGATTTAGATGTGCAACTGAGCAAACTTTTTGAGTTATTCAAAGAATATAGATTTTGCTTCTTGGATGTGATTGAGATTCAGCGTAGCTATCCAGAGCTTAATCAAGTCTATCAAAGTTTTGTCCATAAACTCGGATTACAACTTGAAAAAAGAATAGAATTTAATCAAAAGAGAGGTATCCTAAATCCTAATATTAGCCAACATATCTACCACCAAATTGCTCAGCTAATGGTGCTTACTATTAATAGTTGGCTTGCTCAACAAGCAATTTTAAATATTTCCTGCCCACAAGAGGCTACTTTCAAAGAGACAGTATGGCTTCATCTGCTTCCTTACCTCACCGAAAAAGGGCAAGCTGAGTTTCATGCACTTATTGCACCTCTTCTTTCCTGAGATTTATTTAAACCCTTATTTTATTCCGCCTTTGTTATTTTTAGCTTCAAAATATTCTAAACTTAATAGAATTAGAATTTATTTTCTAAAAATTAGAAAATATTTTCTAATTTTTGTTTGATTTAAATGATTTTTATATAATATTGTATTTTGACAATAAGAATTTAAAATTTAAACCTATCAAACAATGGCAAACGTACTCTGGCTTCAAGGTGGTGCATGCAGTGGCAACACGATGTCCTTCCTCAATGCCGAAGAACCCACAGTAGTCGAATTGGTAACAGACTTCGGGGTAAATATTCTTTGGCATCCTTCCATAGGACTTGAGATTGGCGAGCAAGTCTTAGAACTTCTACAAGACATTCTCTCTGGCAAAATCACGATGGACATTCTAGTCTATGAAGGTTCTATCATCCAAGGGCCTAATAACACTGGTACCATGAATTATTTCTGCGACCGACCTATGATGGATTGGATCAAAGAACTCTCAAAAGTTGCGGGCTATGTAGTTGCCATTGGTGATTGTGCTACTTGGGGGGGTATCCCTGCGGTGCCTCCTAATCCAAGTGAATCTACAGGAATGCAATTTCACAAAAAAGACAAGGGAGGTTTCTTAGGGGCTGATTACAAATCTAAAGGCGGACTACCTGTTATCAATATCCCAGGCTGTCCCGCTCATCCAGATTGGATTACCCAAATCTTAGTAGCTATCTCTACAGGACGAATTGGCGATGTATTGATAGATGATTATCATAGACCTAAGACTTTCTTTACAGATTTTGTCCAAACTGGCTGTACCAATGCCATTAGTTTTGCCCAAAAAATAGATGGGCACTTTGGCAAGCGTGGCGGATGTCTGTTTTATGAAGTAGGTTGTAGAGGGCCTATGACTCGTGCAAGTTGTAATCGTATTCTTTGGAATCGTCAGTCAAGTAAAACTAGGGCAAATCACCCTTGCTTAGGCTGTACAGAGCCTGGCTTCCCTCACAACGACTTGGTCAAAGGAAGTGTCTTCAAAACTATGAAGCATCTTGGATTCTTACCCAAAGATACCCCCAAGGGCAATTCTAAGCTAGGATATTACTTAAGAGCCGGCTTTGAGAAAACGATGGGAACAATAGAAAAAGTTACAGGTGGTCATAAAGAACTACGTGAAACTTCTAAATAAATTTTAATAAAATACACTTATATCAATAAACAATGGGAACAGTTAAAGAACTCAATATTTCACCTGTAGGGCGTGTAGAAGGCGACTTAGACGTGAAAGTGTATATCGAAAATGGGGTAGTAACTCGTGCACATACCCAAGCCGCCATGTTTAGAGGATTTGAGAAAATCATGGAAGGCAAAGACCCTCAAGCTGGGTTAATCGTTACACCTCGCATCTGTGGTATCTGTGGAGGCTCGCACTTATATTGTGCATCTTCTGCACTAGATACTGCTTGGAAAACTAACCTTTCACCTAATGCACTTTTACTTCGTGCGATTGGACAAGCTACAGAGACCATTCAAAGTATTCCACGTTGGTTTTATGCCATCTTTGCTACTGATATGGCAAATAAGAAATTTGCTAATAAACCCCTTTATGGAGAAGTAGTCAAGAGGTTTGCAGCCTATGTAGGTACTTCATTTCAAAAGGGAGTAACTGCTAGTGGTCGCCCTGTAGAAGTCTATGCAATCTTTGGAGGACAGTGGCCTCACTCAAGCTATATGGTGCCTGGTGGTGTGATGTGTGCCCCTACACTTAAAGACATCACTAGAGCACATGCTATCATGAACCGCTTTCGCAATGACTGGCTCGAAACCGTTTGGCTAGGTTGCTCGATAGACAGATATATGCAAGTGAAGAGCTGGGATGATCTTCTGGCTTGGGTAGAAGAGAACGAATCACATCGCAATAGTGATTTAGGCTTGTTTATCCGTGCTGGTCTAGAGTTTGGCTTAGATAAATTTGGAGAAGGAGTGGGTAAATTTTTGGCGTATGGTACTTATTTACACAAAGATTTATACAACACACCTACCATAGAAGGACGTAACAAGGCACTTATTTCTCCAAGTGGTTTCTTTGATGGCGAAAAATACCACGAGTTTGACCACATGCACATTATGGAACACGTCAAGCACTCTTGGTTTAAAGATGTGCCAGCAGCACACCCATGGGATGAGCCTCTTCCTACACCAGTGCCTTCACAAAATCTAGAACAGACAGATTTTAATAATAAGTATAGCTGGTCAAAAGCACCTCGATATATGGGACAAGCTGCCGAAGCTGGGCCACTTTCTAGAGTGATTATGAATTCTAACCCTGCCAATCTTGACCATCAGTTTCATGACCCATTATTTGGAGATATTCTCAAGCAAAAAGGAGCAAATGTATTTACTCGTGCCTTAGCACGTATGCACGAAGCCCCTCGCTTGTATGAGATGGTAAATAAATGGCTTTCGGAAGTAAACCTAGATGGTGCTTTTTATATCAAACCCGAAGAGAGAGACGGCAAAGGGTTTGGTGCTACAGAAGCAGCAAGGGGTGCATTGGCACATTGGATAGAAATAGAGGATGGAGTCATTAAAAACTATCAAGTAGTAGCACCTACCACTATCAATGTAGGTCCTAATGATGATTTAGGTAACTCTGGCCCAATAGAAGCAGCCTTAGAAGGTACTGAAATAGAAGATCCACATGATCCAGTAGAAGTAGGCATGGTGGCACGTTCCTTTGATTCTTGCTTAGTATGTACAGTGCATGCTCATGATGAGAAAACAGGAAAGAAATACACTCAATTTAAGTTATAAGCTTTTTTGTTTAATTATTAGAGATTATTACGATATTTTTATGTTGCATAATACCGTTCAAGCGAAGACGCTTGAACGAGGGAAATCACTGGTGCAAGCGTTTTCGCTTGCACCTCCGTAAATAAAATCGTAATAATGTCTATTTACTTCATTTAATAAATCACTGGTACACGCAGAATTGCTTGTACCAAATTTATTTATATTTGTTTAAATTCAAATAAGTAATAAGTTATAAATGATGAGTTATCCTATTAAAATACTGATAATCAGTTATTTATAGCAATGTCAAAACGCAAACTAATTCTGACTATCAACTTATCCTAAATTAGACTCTTCAAGAAAATAATATCATTTATGAATACAGAAACGCTACATATCACCAAACCCACAGCGGTCATGGGCTTCGGCAATCCAGTCAGAAGTGATGATGCCATAGGTATCTATGTGATAGAGGCACTCCAAAAAAAGCTAGGAGAAGTAGAAAATCTTAAAATTTTAGATATGGGTACTTCTGCTTTTGAAGTGCTTTTTCAGCTTCAAGGACAAGAGCGAATTATTCTGATAGACGGAGTTATCAATACAGGCGAACCCATAGGAACACTCTTCAAAGTGCCTGCTGCCGAAGTAGAAAGTGCACCACAAGATGACCCGATGGTGTTTTTACACAGTATTAAATGGGATCAAGGTCTTTCGTATGCTAAAAAAATATTGGGAGAAGCTTATCCCAAAGACATTCACGTTTATCTGATTGCTATTGATAATATCAAATTAGAAATAGATCTAAGCTCAGAGGCAAAAATGGCAGGGGATAAAGTAGTGGAGTTGGTTATAGAAGATTTAAAAAAGTAAAATATAGGAGGCATGATACAATTAAAGACTTGTCATTTGTTGATTCCTCATGAACTAGCAAAAGAGGTAATGGGAGATGAATCACACGTTTTTCTACGCTATTATCCTGAGCGAAAATCTCTACTTTTAGCATCTGTGAGCCAAGTTTGGTTTAAAAAAATGCACCAAGCAGGTCAATTTATGCTCAAAAACAAAAATCTTCAAGGAGATAAAACAGTGGCAATTCACGAAATATTAATCGATAATGAACTAGATGAAGAAGACAAAGAGCTTTTTTTTGAGATACAAGGACAAGGAAAGATTTTGAATATTCAATTATAGATAAAATTTATGCCCTTGTCTTCATAGGCGACTATCAACGCCGTTGCTTGTGTCTTCACAGGCGACCAAATAAGGGCATTTAATAGGTAAAAAAATCAGGGAGAATGTTTCAATTTATAGAAAATGAATTAGGTACAAAAGAAGACCAAAAAATACTGATAGAAGAAGCTTGGCTACATACTGCTCAGGTAAGTTATCAGATAACTCATAAACGTAGTCGCTGGTGTTTGTCTATTCTTTTTATAAATCAAAAAAATCCAATGAGATTACGCCTACGTTACTTAGATGATTATTCATCAGAAAAACAAGCACAGTGCTATGCCCAGCTTTTTCAGCGAGGTATTCAGCGAGATGCAAGAGGAACTTTTAAAACAAATAATGATGCTTTCAATTTTTGCAAAAACTGACCTATTTAATATCTTACAGCAATTTATCCAGAGTGAAAATCGCTTAGAAGAGTTAGTTCAAATACTTGATATAGAAGTTTTCAAGCCTTCTTTATCGGGTCTTTCTATGGTGATTGAGGAAGATGAAATTCACTTTCCAATGGACTGGAGCAATGCTCTTCCACCTTATATTTTACCTGAAAATATTCCTTTTACACAGGAGAACTTTTTAGGAGTAATTTTCGGAAAACTAAATAACCTCGAAAAATCAGCAGATTATCTAGGTGGAAAAAATTCATTGTACCATGATTTTTCTCTTGCTTTTTCTATCCAAAATGAATCTTTGATTACAGAAGCAGCACTCAAGGCTACCCTTCAAAAAGAGAATCAAAATGATTTTGAGCCATATCGGCAAGCACACAATCAAGCCATTGCTACACACTACGGAGCTGTAGAAAAAGTAACTACTTTTGAGGCTTTATGCGAATACTATAAAGAAGCCATCAAGCTTGCTCCCAAGCCTGAATACCTTGCTTTTACGAGCCGTCAATATGTTACCTTGCTCTTAGATGCACAGTATCTTGACCAAGCCGAGGAAGTAATTGAAAAATCTTTGAAGGCCAAACCTTCTCAAACCGCCGAATTTGCACTCAAATCACTGCTTACACAAGTGCTCATGGGGCGTGTCTATGTGCCTTATAACTGGAAACTTATAGAACAAATCAAAGGCTTGGTCTGGGAGGCTTTGCAGTATTTTGAAGAGCAAAAAAATTATTGGGAAATGGCTTTACTCCTAATTGATGCCTCCGAAATAGCCAATATCAACCAGAGTTATACCGAATCTCTAGGATATATCAATAAATCCATTGCACTTTTAGAGCAAGAAAACCTAACGCAGTTTTTGGGAAATGCCCAAATCCGAAAAGGCACATTACTCTATACTTGGGCTCAAAATGGCAATCCACAGTTTTATAGAGGATCTTTGATGGCGTATCAAGAGGCTTTGAAAATCTATAAAAGAGAAGAATCTCCTGAGATGTTTGCAGAGATTCATCATCAGCTAGGTATTATTTATTCTGAAATGCCTGATGAACGCCAAAAACAACAAATCTGGGCTGCTATGTCGGCCAAGTCTTTTGGTGAAGCATTAGATTATTTTACTAAAGCGAATTTCCCTTATGAGTATGCCATGATTTCTAATAATTATGCCAATGCACTCACTAAGTTTCCCACAGGACTTCGTGCTGATAATTATCAACAAGCCATAAAATTGTATGAGGAAGCATTACAAATTCGCACTGCAGATTTGCCTTATGAAAGAGCCATTACTTTACTCAATTACTTAGAATCTCAATGGTTTATGACACAAGATGAAGACAAAGTTTCTACAGCAGATAAACTCAAAATTTGGGAAAGCATGAAGCAAAAAGCTGAGGAAGTTTTAGACCTTGTAGAAGATAATACGCTCCAGAAAGAAGCAAAAGGACATTTAGAAAAATTAGACAATCTAAAATCAGTCTTACTAGAAGAATAAAAACTATGCATGAAATATCATTGATACGTAGCACTTTCCGAACTTTAGAAGAGGAGTTTTCTGAGCAAGAATTTAAAAGAATAACAGATATTTATCTCAAAATAGGGCAGTTATCGAATGTAGAGCCTATGTTATTACAGAATGCTTTTGAGGCTGTCATCAGCTCAGAGTTTGCAGAGCAGCCTATGAAATTACACATTGAGCTTTTGCCTACTTTGATAAAATGTCCTGTATGTGAGCATACCACCGAAGTAATTGATTACCGATTTGTATGCGCAAACTGCGAAAGACCTTGTAGCCAAATAGTACAAGGCAATGAACTTTTAATAGGCAAAGTAGAATATGCCTCTTAAACACTAACCCTCGTTTTGTGTCTTCACAAAACGAAATTCATAACCCTCGTTTTGTGTCTTCACAAAACGAAATTCATAACGGTTGTCTAACCCTCGTTTTGTGTCTTCACAAAACGAAATTCATAACGGTTGTCTGTGTCCTCACAGACGAATTAATAAATAAAATAATAGAAACGAAAATAATAAAAATATGAAAGTAGAAAGATTTGCAAAATCAAACCGTATGCCTGTTGGAGCTATCCAATGTGAAAATACAACCATGAATTTACTGAAAGCCAATGATTTTGTGGCAAAAGTCATCCGAGATAAAATGGCAGCACAAAATACACTTTTGGTCAATATTACTTCTTCTGCTGGAAGTGGTAAAACTACGCTTATGCAAGCCACCGCTCACAAACTGAAAGACAAACTCAAAATGGCTGTTTTGGTAGGTGATTTAGAAACTGAGCGAGATGCAATCCGTATCAGAGAAGCTGGAATTGAATCTCTCCAAATCGTAACCAATGGCGTTTGTCATCTCGAGGCACAGATGATTCAGCAAGCATTTGACCATATCAATGTAGAAGGTTTGGATTTGCTTTTTATTGAAAATGTGGGTAATCTAGTTTGCCCTGCCGCCTTTGATTTGGGAGAAGATTATCGTGTTACGCTCATTGCAAGTACCGAAGGAGATGACAAGCCCAAGAAATACCCAAGAATGTTTTTGACAAGTGAATTGATGTTAATCTCTAAATCTGATTTATTGCCTTACGTGCCTTTTTCGGTAGAAGCAGTAATTAAAGATGCTAGAGAAGTAAACCCTGAAATAGAAACAATTACGATTTCTAGTACTAGTGGTGATGGCATAGACGAGTGGTGTGATTGGCTTTTAGAAAGGGTAAAAGAGAAGAAAGCAAAAGCTGAAGTAAATGCTTAAAACTTCTTGTTTTTTTGAATAAAAAAAAGAAAAATTTGACTAAATAGGTAAAATATAGATACACTATAGATATTTGTAAAAATCAATATATTTGTATATAGATAAAATATAGATACATAATGGATAAATATATTCCCAAACTAGATTTTGGTTTTGAAACAAATCAGTCTATTGCTTTTATAGATACACCTAAAGGCAAATGGAATGCAGTTGAAAAAATAGAAAATATATTCTTAAAATAACTAAGGTGGATAGCTATTATTGAGAGCATTGGCTCATCTACAAGAATAGAAGGTGTGCAGTTAAGCAATCAAGAAGTAAAAGAATTACTAAAAAACATCAAAATTACTGAATTGAAGACAAGAGATGAGCAAGAGGTAATGGGTTATTATGATACACTTGAATGTGCGTAAAAGAAAAAGATAGCATTTAACAACAACATGTCCAACACAAAAGAACATATCGCACCTCCTTCGGGATACTTCATTCACCTACAAGGGCGAGTGCAAGGCATAGGTTTTCGTCCTTTTGTGTATCAATTGGCAATGCGTTTAGAGTTAAAAGGATGGGTAAATAATAGTGTAGAAGGAGTGAAGATTGCCGTTTATGGCGAAAAAATAAAACTAGATACATTTTACCAAAAACTCCTAGCAGAAGCACCCACATTGGCAAAAATCACAAATCATATTTGCCAAAATATTGATTTTGAGGAGTTTAAAGAGTTTAGTATCATAGAAAGCCAAGCAGAAGGAAATCCAACTATTTTGCTCAGTCCTGATTTTGCACTTTGCCACAACTGCAAAGAGGAACTTTCAGACCCTCAAAATAGACGCAAAGACTATGCTTTTATTACTTGCACACAATGCGGACCTAGGTATTCTGTCTTGCAAAATCTCCCTTATGATAGAGAAACAACTAGCATGCAAAATTTCGAGATGTGCAAGACTTGTAAGCAAGAATACAGTAATGTACATGACCGAAGATATTTCTCTCAAACCAACTCCTGCCCCGATTGTGGGATTCAGATGCAAGTCTTTGATGCTGCACAAAATGAAATCAAATTTGCACATCAAACAGAAATTATTTCCTTCATTAGCAAGCAATTAGCTGCAGGTAAAATTATCGCTGTGAAGGGAATAGGCGGTTATTTATTACTCACAGATGCAAGCAATGAGCAAAGCATTTTGACATTGAGAAAGCGAAAAAATCGTCCTAACAAAGCTTTTGCAGTTCTTTATCCGAATAAAGTATTTTTACAAGAAGATGTGCATCTTCCAGCAGATTCTTTGGCTCATTTAGAAAATGAGGCATCGCCTATAGTTTTGCTTCCACTCAAAGAAAAACACAGCATTGCTTCAAAAGTCATTGCACCCAATTTAGACAAAATAGGCGTAATGCTTCCTTATGCTCCTTTTTTGGCTTTATTGGCAAATCATTTTCAAAAACCCTTGATTGCGACCAGTGCTAATATTTCCAATGCACCGATTGTCTATCAAGACCAAGAAGCCATTGAAAAACTCAATAAAATTGCTGATTTTGTATTGACACACAATAGAGAAATCATGTTTCCACAAGATGATTCTGTGATACAGTTGAGCGAAGTGCATCGTTTACCCATCTATTTGCGGAGGTCTAGAGGCTATGCTCCTACTTTCTTTTATCCGATTTTAGAAGATAAAAACACAAGTATATTGGCTACAGGGGCAATGCTCAAAAGTAGTTTTACGCTTCAGCATGCAGGCAACTTGTATGTAAGTCAATATTTGGGTGATTTAGAAAGTTTTGATACTCAAATTCATTTTCAAAAAAATATAGAAAATCTTCTTCATTTATTAAAAGCTAAACCTAGCCATATTTTAAGAGATTTACACCCACACTATCCAAGTACAGAATGGGCTGAATCTTTTGCAACAG
>JBBRUH010000173.1:0-10550 GCA_038248005.1 Cytophagales bacterium
AGTCTAGAACAAGGATTAGAACAGGGACTAGAACAGGGACTAGAAAAATTACAGCAATCCAAAATCAAAGGTATCCAGAAAGCTCTATCAAAAGGCAAACTAAATTTAGAAGAAATTGCTGATCTCTTCGAAGTCAGTCTTGAGTTTGTAACGCAAGTTCAAAGTGGAGATGTAAAGTAGTTTTCATTTTGATTGGATACTTTTAAGCTAAGGCAAGAGATTAATTCATATGCAATTAATTATCTTTTTCAATCATCTAATAATAAGTATTTAACACCACTGATTATATCTTCAAAGCCATTGTCTGTATCCTCACAGGCGACTTTATTAACTTAAAACACATTGAAAACAAATCAAAAAACATTGCTGTCATTGGCTATTTTAAGCCTATCTCTCGTTATTTTAGGAGCTTGTTCCATCAAAAATAATCAGAATGGACAGAGTACCCTCCCTCCTACTACTACACTACGCAAAATCAATGGATTGAGCTTTGTAGGTGGAAGACAAATCTTAGATAGCACACACTTTGAGCCAGTCAAGGCAGTAAAAGCGGGTTGGATTTCGGTTATGCCTTATGCCTTTGCTCGTCCTGATTGCACAGAACTTTGGTATGACCAGAAAAGACAATGGCAAGGTGAAAAACGAGAAGGAATAGCACAGACCATTGCTTTGGCTAGAGAAGCCAATCTAAAAATTATGCTCAAGCCTCATCTCTGGATTGGGCGAGGTGGTTTTACGGGTCATTACGAATTTAAAAATGAACAAGATTGGCAAGCTTGGGAAGAAAACTACAAAGAATACATCTTAAAATATGCTCTATTGGCTGATTCACTAGAAGTAGAGATGCTTTGTATAGGTACGGAGTTAGATAGGTTTGTGCAAGCTAGACCTAATTTTTGGCATAATATGATTAAAGAATTACGCCAAATCTATAAAGGAAAACTGACGTATGCAGCCAATTGGGATGAGTATCCTCGTGTTCCTTTTTGGAAATCACTAGATTATATTGGGATTGATGCTTATTTTCCACTCACCGAATCCCAAAACCCAAGCTTAGAAGAAATCCTCAAAGCATGGCAAAAGCATTTTGATCCTATCAAGACCTTTAGCGAAAAAAATAATCTACCGATTTTGTTTACCGAGTTTGGGTATCAAAGTATTCAAGGCACTACTATACGCCCTTGGGAAGAATCTCATGAATCTATCATAGATTATGAAGCACAAGAAATTGCCTTAGAAGCTCTTTTCCAGAAGTTTTATACCCAAGAGTGGTTTGTTGGTGGATTTTTATGGAAATGGTTTCCTATCCATGAGCGAGCAGGAGGAGAAAATAAAGATTTTACACCTCAAAATAAACCAGCCCAAAAGAAAATAGCAGAATGGTATCAAAGAATGAAGTTTGAGCTGAACGAGTAAACACTAATGTAAATGTCTTCACTTGTACCTCTACAAATAACATCGTAATCATGTTTAGTACTCAAAAAAATCATTAAGGCTTTAAAAATTGGCTAAATTACCAAAAAAGCACTTACTTTGTTTTTTATTACGATGACTAATTTTAAATATCAATAATATGACCCAACTACTTGCTGGAAAAACTGCTCTTATCACAGGTGCTTCTAAAGGAATTGGAAAAGCCATTGCCGAAAAATTTGCCGAACACGGTGCAAAAGTCGCCTTTACTTACTTATCAAGTGTAGAAAAAGGGCAAGCCTTAGAGCAAGCTCTCACAGCCAAAGGTGTTACTGCCAAAGGCTATCGCTCAGATGCTTCTGTGTATGATGAAGCAGAAGAATTAGTGAAAAATGTAGTCAATGATTTTGGCTCATTGGATATTCTGGTCAATAATGCAGGAATTACCAAAGATGGTTTATTAATGCGTATGTCAGAAGAACAATGGGATTCAGTGATTCAGATTAACCTCAAATCAGTTTTTAACCTCACCAAAGCAGTGATGCGACCTATGATGAAGCAAAAAAATGGCTCTATCATCAATCTTACTTCTATAGTTGGCATCAGGGGAAATGCAGGGCAGTCAAATTATGCGGCTTCTAAGGCAGGGATTATTGGCTTTACCAAATCTGTGGCTCTTGAATTAGGCTCACGCAATATCCGCTCTAATGCCATTGCACCAGGTTTTATAGAAACCGAAATGACCCATGACCTAGCCAATAAAGATGAATGGACTAAAAGTATTCCTTTGAGGCGTGGAGGAGAACCAGAAGAAGTGGCAGATTGTGCTGTCTTTTTAGGTTCAGAGATGTCTCGCTACATCACAGGTCAGGTATTGCAAGTAGATGGCGGCATGCTGACCTAGTCTAATCTTTCAAGGATGAACTCAGGTATAGAATCCATTCGTTCCTGTGATAGGGATGGGTGATTTTTTAAATAAATAAAAAATGTTTGTAGAACCCAATATGAAGTCTCGCAGCAATGTGGGCTGGATAGAAGTAGTCTGTGGATGCATGTTTTCGGGTAAAACCGAAGAACTAATCCGCCGCATCACTCGTGCAAAGATAGCCAAGCAAAGTATCATGATGTTTAAACCCATCATAGATAATCGCTATCATTCTAAGCATATCGTCTCTCATGATGCCAATGCCATTTACTCTCAGGCTGTCAATAACGCAAACGAAATCTGGGACGAAGTAATGCGTCAGAAAGTAGATGTAGTAGGGATAGATGAAGGGCAGTTTTTTGATGAGGGCATTGTAGATGTCTGCAATGAACTCGCCAATAGCGGTATCAGGGTGATAATAGCAGGATTGGATATGGATTATAGAGGCAAGCCTTTTGGGCCTATGCCTAACCTACTGGCAGTCGCTGAGTTTGTAACCAAAGTACATGCCATCTGTGTCAAATCAGGTGAACTTGCCAACTACTCTTACAGAAAAGTAAGTTCAGACGAAACCGTCTTACTAGGTGAAACAGAAGTATATGAAGCCCGCTCAAGGCGATTTTTTTATGATTTAGATGATGTGCCTAAAGAAGATAAATAATTTTTGAACTTTTAGTTTTCTATCTAGCTGTTTGAAGTTTCTCTTTGGAAGACTTCAAACTAATAATGAAGGTCAAGCTCAGACTAGGCATAGGATAAGCAAAGAGATAAGTATTTGAGATAGTTTTTATTAAGACTTAGCCCAGTCTAGGAAAAAAATCATCTGCCCAGACACAGGCAACAGCATAAAACACATAAAAGCCTCTTCATACAAAATATGAAGAGGCTTTTAGATAGATTGCAAAGACCAACTAATCACTACTTTTAAGAAAGTCTTCCCAACCAAGTAATATATTCTGCTTGAAAATGAGATTGTAAATTAGGGGGTTCATTCTCAAATAAACCAAAAACTGCCGATCCTGAGCCAGTCATAGAATAATAGACCGAACCCAGTGTTTTTAATTTCTCTTTAATTTCACCTAAAACAGGAAACTGTGGGAAAAGAGATTCCTCAAAATCATTGACCAACAAACCTTGCCATTCTTTGGGATTTTTGCTGATGATGTCTTTTAAGTTATTCAATGGCTTTTGTGGTTTCACGCCTGCATAAGCTTGCTTACTGCTGATATGAAGCTGAGGAAAAACCAATGCTATCCAGTAGCCTGATAAATCCACAGAAATTTCCTTGAAAATATCCCCTTTTGCCAAAGCCAATCTAGGGCGATTCTCTATAAAAAAAGCACAATCACTCCCGAGTTTACGAGCATAGGCTTCCATTTCTTTACTTTCTAGACCTATCTTAAATTGTGTATTGAGCATCTTAATCACAAAAGCAGCATCTGCCGAGCCTCCTCCTAGCCCTGCCCCTATAGGAAGCGTCTTATGAAGATGAATGTGCACTGGAGACAAATCAAAATCTTTTTGGAGTAACTCATACGCTCTTACACAAAGATTTTCGTGTCCATCTTCGGGTATCTTTGCACCTGTTACAGTAAATTCAAATTTTTGAGAAGGTACTATTTCTAAGGCATCACACCAAGAAACAGGGTAAAATACTGAGGCGATTGTATGGTATCCATCACTTCTTTTTTCTATAATTTGCAGTCCTAGATTTATCTTGGCATTCGGAAAATCAATCATAAAATTGTATTATTAGGCAGAGAGATTAAAAATTTTCTGCTAATTTAGGTTTTTAGATTCTTTTTAGTGAAGATATGGAAGCAATTTTATGCAAACAATGGGGAAACCCCGAAGTATTGGTTTTTGACTCCGTCAAATTAGCCCCTCTTAAAACCCACGAAGTAAAGATAAAAGTAACTACCGTAGGGTTACAACTCACTGATATTCTGATGATTCAGGGTAGATACCAAGCCAAGCCCCCTTTTCCTTTTATCCCTGGTGGTGAGGTCTCAGGTGAAGTAATAGAAGTAGGTGAACAGGTAGGAGGTCTTCAAGTAGGCGATAAAGTGCTTGCTTTCTGTGAGACGGGTGGGCTGGCTGAGTATATACAGACTTCTTGGAGAAATGTGGTCTTTATTCCTGATTATATTGAAGGAAAGACTGCTGTAGCTTTGGGAGTAACTTATACGACTGCCTATCTAGGCTTGGTGCAGCGTGCAAAAGTGCAACCTAGTCAGAAGCTTTTAGTAATGGGAGCAACAGGCAGTATGGGCTTGGCGGCAGTAGGTATAGGAAGCTTTTTAGGAGCAGAAGTGATTGCAGTGGGCAGCACATTAGAAAGACTAGCAGAGGCAGAGCAAGCGGGTGCTACCTATTTTATCCCCTATCAAGAAGAAGATTTTAAGCAAACACTCAAAGAAATAGTGGGACGCAAAGGGCTTAATACTGTCTATGACCCTGTGGGGGGAGATTTATTTGATCAAATGCTTAGTTGTCTAGGTTGGGAGAGTCATATTATCTCTGTAGGTTTTGCAAGTGGTTCTATTCCCCAAGTTTCTGCTAATAGGCTGTTACTTCACAATGCTACTCTATCAGGTTTGTATCTGAATGGTTATAAACAAGCTCAACCTGATAAAATAAAAACAGCCTTTCAGACACTCATTCATTGGTATCAAGAAGGGAATATTAAACCTTTAGTAAGTGAAGTATTTTCTTTTGAAGAAGCTCAAAAAGCATTAGAGTTAGTAATGGATAAACAAAATATAGGAAAAGTGATTGTAAATTTCAAGTGAAGGATTGTATGGTTTACCTTTTTTTAACCCGTGAAGGAATGAAGTAAAATGCTAAAATGAACTACTCATTGTAAGCTATTAAAATGCTCATTATCAGATAATTAATAATTCATAATTCATAATTCATAATTCATAATTCATAATTCATAATTCATAATTCATAATTCATAATTCATAATTCATAATTCATAATTCATAATTCATAACTTATATCTCATAATTCACTAAGACTAGTAAAGTTTTCTTAAAATATTTCCAATAAATACTCTATTTCTATTTTAATTTCTTGAATAAACTTAAGAAAATCATCAGCGTTTTTTGATTCTTCATGCTCTACTTTTTTGCTTAACTCTGCTAGATGATAAAAACAGGCAGCAAGAGCAGATCCTCTCAACTTATGCCCTAGTAGAGATAGCTTTTCAAAATTATTTGCATCAAGTGCTTGATACAACTCAGGGATGATTTCATTAAAAATATTTTTTGCTTCCCCTATGATTAGATGATATAGTTCATCATCATAAGAGATTCTTTTTCTTAGTTCTTCTTCATTGAAGTGTGTCACTTGAGTATTATCAGCACCTTGTTCTGTGTATTTCTGATTGAGAGGATTCCCTAGATTCTTAGAGAATATCCATTGATTAAGAATATTTTCTATGGTGCTTCTGATAATGGGCTTGGTGATGTAGTCATCCATTCCTGCTTCTGTGCATCTCTCACGCTCTCCCTTAACTGTACCTGCTGTAAGAGCTATGATAGGAGTATGTTTAGATTGGTCTTGAAGTTGCTCTAATTTACGGATTTCTCGGGTAGCTTCATATCCATTAATTTCTGGCATCTGGATATCCATAAAGATAATATCTATGGGTTGGGTTTTATATATTTCTATACATTCCTGTCCGTTATTCACCTCTATAAGGTTTATTTTGTGAGAGATAGAATGAATGATACTTTTAATGAGAAGCATATTGATGGTATTGTCTTCGGCTATGAGTATGGTGATATTTTCTAGATTCTCATAAGTAGTAGTTTTTTGTTGAGTTTTTTTATATGGTTCTCCTGATTTAACTTCTATCATTTCTCCATTTGAGGAAAGAGAAGATAGAGTAGCAAAGAGTTGATGAATCTTAATAGGTTTTTCTATGTATTGATTTATGTTTAAATCTATGTCCTCTAATTCAATCTGTTTTTTCTCGTATGCATTGTGCATCAGGATTAGCTTGATTTCATCTAACTTAAGTTTCTTTCTGATGTGTCTAATAATTTCTATACCATTAAGATAAGGCATATCATAATCTACCAAGATTACATCATATTTAAACCCTTGCTTTAATCTCTCGAATGCTTCTATTTCATTTTTGACTAATTCACTTTGTATATCTTTAGTCAGCAGTATTTTTCGGATGATTTCTTGACTATTTTCACTGTCATCTATGATTAAAACTTTACTGATATGGTCTAGGTTTTCGTATACTTTGGGTTTACCTGTCTCAGCTTTAAAAGAAACATCAAAATAAAAAACACTTCCTTCCCCTAATTCACTCTCAAGCTGAAGACAGCTTTCCATAAGCCCAAGTAATTGATTAGAAATGGTCAGGCCTAAGCCTGTGCCTCCAAATATTCGTGTCATAGAGGCATCTTCTTGTGAAAAAGCATCGAATACCTTTTGTTTATTTTCAGGGGCGATGCCTATTCCTGTATCTTTGACCGAAAATCTGAGCAAAACTTGATCTTCATCTTGTTGAACCAAGGCTATCTTGAGTTCAATTTCTCCTTCTTTAGTAAATTTGATAGCATTGCCGAGTAGATTCACCAATATTTGTCTTAACCTGACCTGGTCTGCCCAGATAAACTCAGGCACTTGATACTCTAAGTCAAGGAGGATTTCTAATTTTTTTTGCTGGGCTTGGTATTTAATGATTTCTACGACTTGCCCACTGAGTTCGTAGAGATTCGCTTTATCAATGGAAAGATCTAATTTACCAGCCTCAATTTTAGAAAAGTCTAAAATATCATTGATAATATCAAGTAATCCATTGCCAGATTTATAGACTGTTTCTAAGTATTGCTTTTGATTTGGGTTTAACTCTGTCTGTAATACTAAATCAGTAAAACCTATCACTCCATTAAGAGGTGTCCTAATCTCATGACTCATATTTGCTAAGAACTCCGATTTGAACTGGCTAGCCATTTCGGCTCGCTCTTTAGCTTGTCTGAGTTCTTCTTCTTTTTGTTTTCTATTGGTGACATCTTCTATAAAGCCATGCCAAAGCACACTGCCATCAGGCTGGGCTTGTGGTTTAGAATACCCTTTTAACCATATTGCATCATTTTTATGGCTTATAAATAGCCCTTCGTGTTGCCATACCATGAGGTTTTTATAGGATTCTTCTATGCTTTGATAAAATGATGCTGAATTACTAGTGTCTATTAGACTGAGGAGTACATTTGCATCTTGCATCACATCTTCGGCTTTTATACCTAATAACTCATCTATACCTATGCTCATAAAGGGAAAAGTTACATTACCCTCTTTATCTAGATGAAACTGATAAATAGCTCCAGGGATTTGTTCGGCAAGTTTTTCTAAGAGTTCTGCACTTTTGCGTTGGGCTTGATAAGCTTCTACTTCATTATGTATGCAACGGGAGTTACCTATAAACCCTATGTGTTCATCATAGGCATCATAAATAGATTCACCATTCCCATTATGCCAGTAATAATTACCATCACTATGTCTAATACGATAGCTAATGTCAGAAGAAGCTTCATTATTTTTAATTAAGATGGTTTGTACTTTTTGTTTTATGAGATGTATATCATCTTCATGTACCAGCTCTGAGATATGTTTGTCCAGAAGATATGCTGATTCATATCCCGTTACTTTTAGCCAAGAAGGAGAAAGATATTTTAAGTATCCACCTGAATCTTGTTGCCAGATAAGGTAAGTGATATTTTCTATGAGCAAGCGATATTTTTCTTCACTCACTTGAAGCTGAGTGCGTGACTTTATAAGTATATTCTCCATTTTACGACGCTGAGAAATATCAATACTAATCCCTACAATGCCTACGACCTGATTATCATCGGAATAGAGTGGTATCTTAGATACTATGCTCCATCTTTTACGTCCCTTAGGTGAGATACATTCATAATCTTCTTGGAGCATCCTTTCTCCTTGAAGCACTCTCAGGTCTTCCTCTCTACTTACACGTGCAAGCTGCTCACTATATACTTCTTCATCCGTTTTGTTGAGTATTTCTTCTTCATTCTCTACTCCAAGAAATTTTAATTCTTTTCGGTTGGCTAGTATTTTTCGGCGTTGGGTATCTTTCACATAAATATTGATAGGGATATTATCAATGATAGTTCTCAGTAATCTTCTCTCTTCTGTGAGTTTTTGTTGGGCTAGTTTGCTTTCAGTGATGTCTTGTGTAGTACCTCTGATACTTATAGGCGTTCCCGATTCATTTAAAATTATCTCACCTTTCCCAAGAAGCCATTTAATAGAGTTATCCTCATAGTTAATTCGGTATTCAATATCTATGTTCTTATGATCAATTAATATCTCTTTTATAGTTTTTTCAACTTTTACTAAATCTTCTGAATGAATGATTTTTTTAAAGGTGCTATAAGGTTGTCGTTTGACGCTGGTTTTATCTACTCCAAAGATAAGATAATGCTCATCGCTCCAAGATAGATAGTTAGTTTTCAAATCTATCTCCCAACTTCCAATCTTGGCTAACTTTTGAGCTTGGTTGAGTGCTTTTTCGCTACTCAGGAGTTTGATTTCTGCTTCTTTCTGCTCACTTACATCTCTTGCTATAAGTACTGACTTGGCAGGTAAGCCATTTTCATCATAGATAATATTGGCAGTATCATCTCTCCAGATATAATGCCCATTTTTGTGGAGACAACGGTATTGAAATTGGATTTTACTTGCCTTATCTTTAAATGCAGTCTCTACAATCTGGCGAACCCTCGATATATCTTCTGGATGTACATTATCAAATAGAGTTTCCTGATTTCTTTCTATTACATCATCTTCTTTATACCCTAATAGGGTTTTATAGGCAGGAGATACATAAACTACTCTGTCATATTCAAAAACCAAGATTCCGTCTGAGGTAGTCTCAGCAATAAATCTGAACTGTTCTTTCTCTTTATTAAGTGCTTTTTTAATGTGTAGCTTTTCTGTAATATCTATGCCTATCCCCAATATCTCCTCTATATTACCCTCTACACTTTGCAGTGCCCTAAACTCCCACTCAGTAGTGCGGATACTTCCGTCAGTGAGTACCTTGCGTAATTGCTCTTTAAAAGTAGTTGTGGGGTTTGTTAAGCATTTTTCTTTTATCACCAAGCATTTAGGTTTATCTATATCCAAAATATTTTTTGTAACTGATTTTCCCAAGAAGCTTTCTTTCTCCCATCCAAAATCCTTAGAATAAGCTTGATTAATATAAGTATAATTTAATTGTAAATCTATTTTGAGGATATAAGCCGTCTGATTATTGAGTATTGTTTCATAGAATAATGTATTTTTGAGGGCTTTTAACTCTGCTTCTTTTTCTTTGGTAATATCTACATGTATGCCTAGCATACGAGTAGGCTTATCCTCTTTGTACCTTAGCGCAAAACCTCTACATCGTGTCCAGATAATAGAGTCATTTTTATGAACATAACGGATAATCTCATCAAAACCAGTGTTAGTATCAGTTAGGTATCTATTTAAACTTTGTTCTATTCTACCACTATCATCAGGGTGCATGACATTAAACATTATCTCCCTTTTGGGAGATACCTCATCAGAGTTATAACCAATACTTTTCCAAAATTTTGAACTTGCCCAAATATTCTCAGCATTTTCTAAATCCCAATACCATATCCCATCTAAGGAAGTATCTTGTATAAAATCAAAGATAGAATCTTCACTTTTTATGAGTGTTTGTAGTTCTTTTTGTAGATAATGCATCGTATCATTCGTTACCTTATGAAAATAATTACTCTTTTACCTTTAATAAAATAAGAAACGCCTAAATTTTTGATTGATGTGTTTTCAGAATAACATAACATAAAAACAAGTAAATCAAATTAAATTAACTTTTGGATTATTGAGGACATTATATATGTGTGTGAAGTCTTTTCAGTCAAATTTAATTAATTTTTGGCTAAAAAAAATTTATAAATGTAACTTATTCAAAGCAAAAATAAATTTAAAGTAGATTTAAGAGGTTTTTTTGTAAGTCATCTATTATAAAACACTCATAAACAAATAGTTGTGAATGTAACTTATTAAACAAAAAAAAACATTTTTTTTGTTTAATTTTAGAATATAAAAAAAATATTAAATCTTAAACAGAAATAACGTAAACTCAAAAGTAGCCCTTAGATAAAACTAGGCTCATTCGGGACTAGATATC
>JBBRUH010000174.1:0-10543 GCA_038248005.1 Cytophagales bacterium
GCCTTGAAGCGTGTATAACCATCCGCAGTAAGATGCAAACCGTCATTGGTATAATTAGGGTTTAACTGATGATTTTCTTCATTTTCTTCTAGTGGGCTAAACATATCTATAAAAATAACGCCCTTTTTTTCTGCCAATTCTTTGAGCTTGCCATTGGCTATCATGATTTGCTCATTCTTTACTTCTTCACCCAATAACTCATATCTCACAGGCAAAAGGCTTATCATATAAACCAAAG
Organism: Cytophagales bacterium; assembly: GCA_038248005.1. Taxonomy (GTDB): domain Bacteria; phylum Bacteroidota; class Bacteroidia; order Cytophagales; family Microscillaceae; genus JAABSX01. Next base: position 239 of record JBBRUH010000174.1, read on the forward strand.
TTTGTGGAGAATCTTTAGAGATTTTACTCAGAATCTTTACATAATTTGCCAGAAGTATCTCTTGTGAAACATCATTGCTGAGGTCATTGAAGCCACATTGCAAAAATATTTTTTTGGGCTTAGAAGCTGTTACTTGCTCTAAGCGAGCAAGTACATCAGCAGTTTTATCTCCTGCTATTCCTCGGTTAGTGATATTTGGATTTTGAAACATTTCAGCCCAGTTTGCTCCTTCCACCAGACTTGCACCTAAGAAGATAATTTCTTCTTTTTGATTGGGTAAGACCTCAAATATAGAAGCCTGACGGTCATGATAAGCAGCTACCAATTTATCACGCTGACTTTTTATATTCTCAGGATAAAAAGAAAAAAACGCAAAAATCAATCCTGCTAAAATAAAATTGAGAATGACAGAAACTATTAATAATTTTTTCATAATTCAATACTTTTTTTAGGTGAGATAGTAATTGTATCTTTTTTAAGGATATTTTTAGGCTTTCTAGGGCTAAGAAGTGTAGAGTCTTTTTTCTTGTCAGAATTTTCATCAAAGAAAAGTACTCCTCCCTTTTTAGGTTTTTGGATATGAGATTCTATGCTGTTTTTCCATTTTTGATAGCCTTTGCCATTGAGATGTAGTCCATCATTGGTAAACTCTTCATTAAGTTTATCCTTATCTTCAAAGAGTGTATAAACATCTAAGTAAGTAGCATTAAACTCTGCTGCCAGTGCTTCTAGTTTTTTATTTAGCTTCAGTATATTTTCTTTGTTGCGAAGTTCTTCATCTTTGTTCACGGGCAAAAGGCTATGAATAAATATCTTTGTTTTAGGCGATTGTACTGCCGTTTCAGTAATAATTTGACGATAGTTCTTCACAATCTCCTCTTCACTCCTACCCTCTGCAAGATCTTGACTGCCTACCATAAAAAAGACTTTATCAGGTTCAGATTCACTAATCTCAGTAATACGGGCAAGCAGCCCTGCGGTATTGTCTCTGTTAATTCCTCTATTAATCACTATTGGATTATCAAACAGCTCTCGCCAAGCCCCACTTTCTATCCATTCATCTCCCGCAAACACTATTTCTTTACCTACATTAGGCAAAGTTTTAAAATGACCCGTTCTTCGCTCATAGTATCGCTTAAAATACTCCTGAGTGCTTAGTTCTGCCTGAGTATTGTAAGTCCTAAAAGCTCCAATAAGTATCATAATGAGCAATAGATTTAAGCCTATCGAAACCCAAATCAGCTTCTTTTGAGAGTTTTGTCCAAACATTGTCATATAATAGTATTAAGTAATGAGTTAAAAATGATGAGTGATGAGTTATTTTAGTAAAATGCCTATAACCAACTTTTTATGACAAGATTAAAATACGAACTAATTTTGACCATCTACTTACATCACTAAGATAAACAGTAAAGTTAGTAATAATGGATGTGAAAACTAAATTTAGGGATAGTTTTTAATGATTGTATCTGAGGTAATGCTATTTTTGATAAATATTCCCTATTAGCCAAGCATGTGGAGCTGTCAGAATAGAGATGAGAATAAAAAAAGTAAACAGTAAGCCCGATATTTTTAGCTCAAAAAAGTATAAAGAACTTAAGATGAATGCAATCCCTACAAAACTGATGAGTGAAAAAAGAAAAGCATCTTGAGCGTAGTTTTTCCATGTATAATCCATTGAAAACTTTTGGCGAAATACTCTTATTTCTTGCTCAATGGTCTGCAAGCTGTGCCAGAGTGCAAAATAAATAGCAAATGACCAAAGCAAAGAAGTACTCCAGCACAAAAATACTATCAGTAAAAGAAGACCTAATTCTTGAAAAATAGATTTTAATGGAATATTCTCTCTAATATAAGCTATCAAAAAACCCATCAAAAGCAAGCCTACACTTATCCCAAGTAAAGGTACAAACCAAATAAACACATAACTCATTAATCCTATAAATGGAGTATCTTCTAAGATTGAAAGGCTTTGAGATGCATTAAAGCCAAGAATTGCCAACAATACTGTGCTACCCCAGATAAAATAGAGAAAAATTTTGAGCCAAGAATTTTCTGAAATAGGGAAATAATAAAGCTGAGATTGACCGAAATGATAGGCTGAAAAAGCTAAAAAAGCAATAAAACAAGCCAAGGGAAAGAAATACCAAGCCAGAATATAAATCAACATAATTCCAAGATACATTCCTGAAAATCGAACCCAATCCAAATAAGAGGTAGTTTTATGGCTTGAAAAAAAGACAAGGTGATCTGTAGCTCCGTGTGGAATCCCTAAAATGAGCATCAATACAATAAAAAGACTCATCTCAATAGAGGATGATATTTCAAAAAATAGTGGGAGAATGCTCAGACTAACCGTGAGAAGTATCACCCAAAGGGAGACTACGCCAACTCGAACTTCTTTTGCTTGATGTAAGCCAAGATAAATTTTGTTCATAAATTGCATTCAAAAATGGTTTCCAAGGGAGGTTTAAGAATAATTTTATTTCTTCTCCCAAATGTGTTTCCTCATCCAGAAATTTAAGTACTTGTGGCATACTATTCCTTTGAAACAACACTTCCATCACACTTTGAAATTGTGCTGGGTGATGCTGTATAATATGAAGCAGCAAGTTATCATAAAATTTACTTCTTTTATTAGTTTGTATAAAACTTAAAGGAGGTAAATTGTAATTAAGTTGCCATTGGTTTACGAATGATTCACAAGATTTTTGGATATTCCTAAATGTATATCCACTGCTAGGCTTGGTCATTCCGCCTGCTGTCCCAATGTGAAACACTCTTTCTGATGATTTAGAAGGCATTTTTTGAGTAGTCATGGGAATGATTCCTCGCTCCTCTTCTGTGATTGTAAAGTTTTGAATTTTTAATTTTTGTTGAATATACTCTTCTAAATCAGGTTTATACTCTTCTGGATTCTCTTTGTTTTTGCTCAATACGGTGCATTCTACCAAAGCTTCTCTAGAACTGAAAGGCAAAACATAAAAAAATTTAATTTCACCTTTTGAAGCTTGATTCATCGAGAAATCCATCAGTTTCGCAGTATCTTCTGAAAAAGAAGCCTCTTCGGTTTTGATAAAATATCCTTTAAAATACTGCTTGATTGTATTCTCTGCTAGTGGAAAGGCAGGACTAAATTGAGGAATGCTGTTAAAAATCCAAGTAGCTTCATACTTATTGTATTCCGTATAAACCTCTACAAAACCTTCTTTTGATTTGATTTTTTGAATTGGTTCTTGCCTAAATTCAATATTGGGGAAAAGAGATAAATGATTTTTAATCTCACAATAAAAATCGCTTCCTTTGACGTGATAATAATGATAAGGATGAATAGAACTAGTCTTTTCGAAATCCTTTCCTGTAAAAGAGAGATTATCCCAGTGGACTTTTTGTGCAGATTTAAACTCAGGTTTTTCTTTTGACCAGAAACACCAAGTACGATCATTGCTATCTTTAGCATCTTTATCTAATAAAAGTATCTTTTTGTTAGACAAACTACTTTTGGATAAATAATAGGCAAGACTTAGACCTGCTGCCCCAGCACCACTGATGAGAATGTCAAACTTAGCCACAATGATAAGATTTTAGATGAACTGAAGTGAATGATGAGTAACGAATGATTGGACTCAATAAAAAAATAAACTTTATTATACCAAGTGATAAATTATCTCAGTAAGGTTTTGATAATCAGTTTTTTATGATAAAATTAATGTGTAAACTAATCTTAATTATCTACTTGTATTGTTTTGTAAAGTGATATTTTTTGAAATAGAATACTCCCTCTAAAAGAAGAGGAAGTATTCTATCTATAAGAAAGCCCTATGCTGATTGCATTATCTTGCAGCAGTAACAGCAGCTTTTTGCCTCTCCATAGAGTTTACAGCAAGAGCGTAAATCACTAACCCAAAACCAATTTTGTTTACAGCATCACCTATGTTGTAAATTAAATCTAGGTTTTGTACAGCAATTACGTTTCTTAACCATCCGTCAGTCTCAATAGCCATGTATCCGATAGGATAAATTGCCCAACCTACCAATACAAACCAAGCTAATGTAGTAAAAGCAGCTTGCAAAATAGGATCGTTAGAGTTTTGTGATAGTTTCTTAGCAGAACCTAGCCATACTTCATACAAGATACCTAAGTATCCTACTGTAGAGATAATACCCCAAAGCACACTGTTTTCACGATATACTCCCTCACCAATATAACCTGCTACGAGCATTAATACTGAATAAGCAATCAGTTTCCAGAGTAAGCCAATACCAGCTCCAAATGCTTTCAGGATAAGATAAAACTCTACACACATTAAAGGAACAGTCAAGATCCAATCAATGTAACGAAACTGAGTAGGTGAAGTACCAGTAGCTATCCAATAGTCACGCATGTACCAATAGTGAGCTGCTGCAATAAAAGTAATTAGTCCAGAAACTAATAGAGAAGTTCTCCATTTGCCTTCCATTCTAGTACTTTCAAAAAAGAAAAACACTGAGGCTGCTGTCATTGCCATGAAGCCAATGAAAAAGGTAAAGCCTACATAATCGCCTTTGCCTAATTCGGCGGCGAGAAGCAATGATAAAAAGTTGTCTGTTGCCATGAATTTAAAAAGTTTAATTATAGATAGAAAAAGTAAAACATTTTATGTGGGTATAACTCGACGACTTTATTTTTGTTCATGATTTTATATAAAATAGTGAACAAAAAAAGATTATTCTCGTACTGTAGCTCACTTGTTACACTTCATCATTATAAAAATAATCCTAAATATTATACGTATTTTAGTATGAAATCTTGCTTTATTTTTATTTTAGGCTAACCTAAAAAAGTTTAAACAAATTTTAATTTTTTTAAAAAAAAAGATTTTCACAGGTCAAATCATCCTTTTTAGAGAGATATAAATTCACCTATTTGTGCATTTGCAATAAATGTCTAACTTCGCTCCTATATAAAAGACAATTAAATCTAAGAGAAATGAAAATAGTATTATTACTTAACTTTTTAGTAGAAACCTTTTTTGGAATTATATTTATTTTTGCTCCTGAAACGATTCCTCTTTTTGTAGGTGCAGAGCCTGTTACTCTTTATATCATTAGAATGTATGGTGTGGCTGCCTTAGCAATGGGCTTCTTAGGTCTTCAGCTCTGGCTTAATATACATGAGCAAGCCTTATTGATACAAGGGCTTTTGCTCTTAGCATTGTTTCATACGGGTATTATGGCAAGTCAGTTTATCAATGGATTAGAGTTAAAAGACCAACTACCTGCGGGTATTTTACATGCACTCTTTACAGTATGCTTTTGGTTTTTTTATTTAAAAGAGAAGTAGTTTTAAATGATGAGTGATGAATTATAAGTTATAATTGATGAATTGCCTTAGTAAAATTCTGATAATCAGCTCTTTATAAGAATATTAAAGTGCAAACTAATTTTGAGCATTTACTTATAAGCTATTGCCTAATTACCGATTATCTAAAAAAATAAATATGAAAAATAAAATAGCACTTCTATTCTTATTCTCGGGTTTCCTGATAAGCTTATCTACTTGTCAGAATAATCAGCCTAAAAAAGGAAATAGCCAAGATAAAATAGCCGAAACACCTTGCATAGATGAAAGCAAAATAGACATTGATAAGCTTTGTATTACTATTTATAAGCCTGTCTGTGGCTGTGATGGCAAGACTTATGGCAATAGCTGCGAAGCAGAGCGAGCAGGACTCACAAGCTGGACTGAAGGAGAATGCCCAAAATAAAAACAATATATAAGTGAGTTACGAGATATAAGTTATAAATTATGAGTTCCTAATTATTTGATAATGAGTGTTTTAATAGCTAATAATGATTGGTTTATTTTTAGCATTTTACTTATTATCTTATCCGTCGATTATAACTTACCAACTAATCTCCTACTTAGCATTTTACTTAAACTAATTTTTAAGCCTTTACTAACATATTATCAAATATGAAATTTATTAGAATCATTCGAAATCTATTTTTGGGGGTCTTATTACTCTTACTCATCGTACTGGGTGTTTACTTTCGCTTTGATATTGCACCTGATACACTCAAAGCCAAATATGCCAATGGGGTCTCTCAATTTATAGAAATAGATAGTATGCCTGTGCATTATAGGATAGAAGGCAAGGGTGAAATGCTCATACTTATACACGGTACTAGCTCTTCACTACATACTTGGGATGTATGGACAGAAAAACTAAAAGGAGATTTTCAGGTCATGCGTATGGATTTACCTGCTTTTGGGCTAACAGGGCCAGATCCACAGAGTCGCTATGAAATCAAAGACTATGTATCTTTTTTAGATAAATTACTTGCCAAACTTAACATTAAAAAGTGCCACTTAGCTGGTAACTCACTTGGTGGGCAAATAGCTTGGGAATTTGCACTCGCTCACCCTGATAAAGTAGATAAACTCATTCTGATAGATGCAGGAGGTATCCCTACAGATAAACCTCGCCCTTGGGTGTTTCGTCTTGCACAAATGCCTGTTTTAAACCAAATAGTTCGCTATGTAACACCTCGCTTCTTTTTCAAAAAAAATCTCACACAGGTATATGCTGACCCTGAGAAAATCACTGAAGACCTCATCACTCGCTATTATGAATTAGCAAGAAGAGAAGGCAACAGACAAGCATTTATTGAGCGTGCTAAGGTCAATTCTAAGTCTAATTATGAGCAACTTTCTAAAATCAAAAATCCTACACTGATTCAGTGGGGTAGGCAAGATACTTGGATTCCATTGAACTCGGGACAAAGATTTGCCAAAGACTTGCCTAATAATGAGCTCATCATCTATGAGAATGCAGGGCACGTTCCTATGGAAGAAATCCCCGAAAAGACCGCAGAAGATGCACTTACTTTTCTAAAAAAATAATGCCGATAGCATTGAAGTAAATATTAGAGTTGTTACTTCTTGATTTTCAATGATTTACATCAATTTTTCATTTGGGAATCTTGGAATGATAAGCTAATATAAATGCTTTTCGTAAGCAATTTCCTGTGTTTCCTATGTGTCTATGTGGTTATAAAAAAGCTAAAGTGTTGGTAGTCCGTATGTAACAGCTCTATTCTTTTTCGTTATATTTTTTCTATTTAAAGTCTTTTTTTTTGAAAAGAGGTGATAATTCTTAACTGAAATACATTAGAACAAATGTATTTTTTTTATTTCCAAATAAAAGTAGTGTAAAATCAGACATTGAATGACTATTCTAATCTATTTTCATTCCTTCATTGATACTTATAAGCAATATCACTACTTTTGTATATGTTAAGATCAACAAACTATTAATTTATTATTATTAAACATACATTTTAAATAAAATAACAGCTTATGAATAGCGAAGAAAAGCAAAAGTATTCTATTGATGAATTAAATGAATTTGAGAAACTCATCAATCAAAAGTTAGAAGAATCTCGTAGCGAACTTGCCTATATCAAGTCAAGTCTTACAAGACGCAATGACCAAGGGATAGATGGCACTACTGGTGGTTCAAAACTATTAGAAGACAGTGCTGATATTTCTGAGAAAGAAAATATGAACCAACTTGCTGCTCGTTTGCAAAAGTTTATCCAACAGTTAGAAATGGCTATAATACGTATCAAAAATGGTACGTATGGTATCTGTGTAGATACTGGGAAATTAATTCCCAAAGACCGTCTCCGTGCTGTGCCTCATACTAGACATTCTATTGAAGCAAAACTAAACAGGTCATAAATTTGAGAAAAATTTAACTTACTCTTAATAAGTAATGAGTTATAAATTATGGGTAATGAGTTATTCTGTTAAAGTACTGATAATCAGATTTTTATAAGAATATCAACATACAAACTAATTTTGACCATCTACTTAAGCACTTTAACTATTGTGTGGTTTGAAAGCTAAGTCAATATAATCGATTTTATGTACTTAGTCAAAGGTTAGTTTTACTTTTATAAAATTAACCTTTCTCTTTTAATCATTAACCCTATTACTATTTCACTTTTATATTTTGGATAGTCATTCTTCTCACCTTCATTTTTTAGAAACTCGCATCGAGGCACTGGTTTTCTGTGCCAATGAGTCACTTCCTTTGCAAGAAATCAAGGCTTGCCTTGAAGAAATGCTTGACAGCGAAATACCTACAGAAGATATTGAGCAATGCTTAGAAGCACTTAAGCAAAAATACCTTTCTACTCAATATTCTTTTCATGTGGTAGAGATTGCGGGAGGATATCAGTTTTTGACCAAATCTACTTATCACGAAGTAGTCAATCTGCTCTTAAAGCAAAAATCTAAGAAAAAACTTACCAAAGCTGCCCTTGAGACCCTTGCCATTATTGCTTATAGGCAACCTATCACGAGGGGTGAGATTGAAAATATACGAGGAGTTTCTTCTGATTATGCCGTTCAAAAGCTTTTGGACAAGGAATTAATTGCTATCAAAGGCAAAGAAGATAGCCCAGGAAAGCCTATTCTTTATGGCACTAATCGCAAGTTTATGGAGCATTTTGGCTTAAAAGAAATTAGTGATTTACCTCAGCTTAAAGACTTTGCTCAAAAAGAAGAAAATACCGAAGATGCTAGCACAGAAATCATCCCTCAGGAAGATGAAGCAGGAGCAGAAGAAGATTAAGATTAAAAATGAATACGCTCATGTATAATACTACTGATTACTTACTCCCCTCTACTATTTTTACAGAAAATGCTCTTGAGCAACTTTCCAACTTTTTAGAGCAAAAGAAGTATTCTCAAATCTGGGTTTTGACAGATGAAAACACACACCGTGATTGTCTTCCCTTGTTAAATAAATACCTCTCTCTTCCTTACCAAGAAATCACGATTCAATCAGGGGAAGAACATAAAAACTTACAAACTTGTACGCAGGTCTGGCAGATACTCACCGAAGCAGAGACTGACAGAAAAGCAGTAATGCTCAACTTAGGTGGAGGTGTAATCGGTGATATGGGAGGCTTTTGTGCAGCTACTTACAAGCGAGGGATTGATTTTATTCAGATTCCTACTACACTTCTCTCACAAGTAGATGCAAGTGTAGGTGGCAAATTAGGCGTTGATTTTGAGGGATTTAAGAATCATATTGGGGTATTTTGTGAACCTCAAGCTGTGGTGATAGAGCCTTTATTTTTACAGACTTTATCAAAGGCTGAGTTGCGGTCGGGCTTTGCAGAGATTATAAAGCATTGCCTCATAGCAGATGAGAATCAATGGAAAGATTTACTGCAAAACTGGACTCCGTCTTTATGGAAAAATCTCTCTGTAACAGAAGATAATTTGAGTAATTGGCATCAGCTTATCTTGCACTCCATTCATATAAAACATCAAGTGGTCAGCCAAGACCCTACTGAAAAAGGACTTAGAAAAATCTTGAACTTTGGGCATACTGTAGGACACGCCGTAGAAAGTTATTTACTTGAAGACTCCAAAAGGAAATGCTTGCACGGAGAAGCCATTGCACTTGGGATGATTTGTGAAAGTGAGATTGCATATCAAAAACAAAGCATTACCCTAGAAGAAAAAGAAGCAATTAAAGACTATTTGGAAGGAATCTATGACTTTGTGCCCATTCTTGAGACTGAGTTAAATCAGATAGCCAAACTAGCTCGCCAAGATAAAAAAAATGAAGCTGGAAAGATTCAAGCAAGCCTCTTAAACCGAATTGGTGAAGCTAATTTTAACCAAAGCATTGAAGAAGATGAGGTAATTGCTAGTTTGTTGTATTACTTAAAAAGTGTGAAAGCATAGCGAATTTGGTAAGATATAAGTTTGGCAATGACAACCATATTATTGCTTAAAATACAAAATCCATTTTCAAGAATAAGTAACTCTTGAAGATGGATTTTCTAGGATTATTTCAATCAAAAAAACTCTTAGTTTAGCTAAAAAGCTTTTTATCCCCTTTTCTAATTTTATTAACGTACTCACTCACAGTCTCAAAAGCTTCTTTAGTAGCCTCAGTAAGTTTTTCTACATCCGCACCTTCACTCCAAGCTTTGGCTTTTTCTCCAATCATTTTACGGGTTTCATCTCCTCGCTCAGGTGCTAAGAGGATTCCAGCTACCAGACCAGCTCCTACACCTATCATAAAACCAATGAAAATTTTGCTGTTGTCGCTCATAATATTTTATATTTATGTTTTTAAGTGATTGTTTCTATATAAAAAAGATGACTTTTGAATTTGTTAGATTTAATCTTAAATTATTTAGAGATTTAGTTAACTCAGTTATTTAGTTATTTAAATTGTAATCTCTTGTTCTGAAATAATCTAATCTCTTATTCTCCAATAACCTTAATTCTCC
>JBBRUH010000175.1:0-10500 GCA_038248005.1 Cytophagales bacterium
ATTTCATAACACAAATATAAGCATAAAATACTATTTATTACTATAATTTACTATGTTTTAGTTGAAGTTGTTGAATACACAATGAAGTATTTTGAAAGATACAAAACTATTAAAGCCTTTCCAAATAAAGAGGTTATATCAAGGTTACTCGAACTCACTTATCCTTGATGAGGTAAATATACTTTTTATTCATCTATGGATAATCAGACGAAATAAAAAGTAGAGTATATATTTAAGTTCTAAAAATAGATTTAACAGACATGTCTTGTTTTTTGCATATCTTTCATTTAATTTGTATCTTATCTTTAAGATATATTTCTTGTATATAAAGAAGAATACCATGAACATCTCGACTCCTTACTCCTCCCAAAAAATAATGGAAGATGTAGCAAGGATTAGTTGGAAGCTAATGATCGGTGATAAAAGCCATAATATAGATAATGAACCATTTTATGGTCATTTTTTTACGGGCTTAGTCAAAAAAACAACCCTACAGATAGACACCTTGGCAGTAGCGGCTGATAAAAACTTAGTGCTATTGCTAATTAATCCTACTTTTTGGGAAGAATACCTACAGACAGACTCTCTTAAATTAGGAGCGCTGAAGCATGAAATACTGCATATCGTATTTAAGCATATTTTTAGACATACAGAGTTTAATCATAAGCTGATTTTTAATGTAGCTGCCGACTTAGTAGTGAATCAATATGTCAAAAGTGAGCAACTCATCAAAGGGGCAGTTAAGTTAGAAGATTTCCCTAATCTAGGTTTAAAAAAACATGACCACTTATTGGCCTACTACAATGCTTTGATGGCACTCTATCAAAAAGAAACTTCTGACGACGAAAACGACTCTGGGAATGAAGAGGGCAATACCAATGAAGCATGGCAAAATCTTAAAAAACTACTAGACCAAGACAATAGCAATCAGCAGAAGCATGAGTTTTGGAAAGATATAGAAGACCTCTCAAGTGCCGAAAAAGATATTTTGGAAAGTGCAGTGAATCAATCTCTTGAGAATACCTTACAGCGTCTCAAACCCGAAGAATACAGTAAACTACCTGAAGAACTGAAGCGATACCTCGAAAATTTTGAACGTTCTCTGATACCTCTTGTCAATTGGAGGAGAATCTTAAGACTCTTTGCCAATAGTAGCAGACGAACTCGCCTGAAAAATACTTTGCAACGTCCCTCCAAAAGATATGGCACAAACCCAGGCATTAAGGTTAAGAAAAAACAAAAAATAATGGTTGCTATAGATACTTCTGGAAGTATTGATAAAAAAGAATTACAAGATTTTTTCAAAGAAATTTACCATATTTGGAAGCAAGGAAGCGAAATAAAAATTATAGAATGTGATACAGCCATCCAAAAACAATATGTGTACAATGGCAAAGCCCCTGAACTAGTTACGGGCGGAGGTGGCACTTCTTTTGAAGCACCTCTTCAGTATGCACAAAAAAACTATCGCCCAGATGCAATAGTTTATTTTACGGATGGCTTCGGCCCTACACCACAAACTAAGACTTACTGCCCTATTATGTGGCTAATTAGTCAGAAAGGAGCAAAACTAGAAAATATGCAAAAGTTTGAGGGCAGAAAAATCAAGATGCAGACTTAAAAGAGTGATGAGTTATAAATGATTAGTTATTAGTTTTTTAAAATGCTGATAATGAATGATTTATATAAATAAAATCGCAATAATATTTACTAAAATTTTAATCTTTAAAGACACTAATTTCTTAGGAACAACAATTAAATGAAGTAACAAGTTAGTTTAGGTAAAACACATATTATCAGTTAATTATAACCTAATAACCTATAACTAATCTCTTACTTATTTACTTAACCTTAGATTTACACAAGCAATTAAGTACTTACATAGTACAATTATCATTAACTATACGCTAAACGTGAACGAAACCTATATTTATTATGGCACTAAGTGTCATCCCGAAGAATTGATACAGTTTATAAGGCATACACTCGATACCAATAAGCAAGTGGAAGATGCTCAAGGGCATAAAACACCTCTCTGTATTTGGGGACAGCATGGAATTGGTAAAACTCAAATCGTAGAAACTTTTGCCCAAGAAAATAACTACAAGTTTGCCTACATTGCTCCAGCTCAGTTTGAAGAAATGGGTGATTTATTAGGAATGCCACAAATAGTCTTGGATGAGAATCAAGGAACTAAAAAAACTAGTTTCATTCCTCCTGAATGGGTACCTCGTGAAGAAGGTCCAGGTATTTTATTGATTGATGATGTCAATAGAGCCGATGATCGTATCTTAAGGGGGATTATGCAATTACTCCAGAACTATGAATTGGTAAGCTGGAAACTTCCTTCTAAATGGCACATCATCCTTACTGCCAATCCTGATGGGGGAGATTATTCCGTTACACCACTTGATATGGCGATGCTGACACGGATGATGCACATTACACTCACTTTTGATATGAAAAGATGGGCACTTTGGGCAGAGAAAAATAAGGTGGATTCTCGTGGGATTAGCTTTGTGCTTACTTATCCTGAGGTCATTACGGGTGAGCGAACTACACCACGTACTCTAGTGCAGTTTTTTGAGAATATAGCTCCCATAGAAGATTTAAGGCAAAACTTAGGATTGGTGAAGATGTTGGCAGATGCTTGCTTGGATAATAATACCGTAACTGCTTTTATTTCTTTCATTAATAATGACCTATCCAAGCTCATTACTCCCGAAATGATTCTGGATACCAATGATTTTGAAAAAGAAGTCTATCAGCCCATCAAAGATTTGGTAGAGCAAGAAACCAAGAGAGTAGATATTTTGGCTGTGATTACTACAAGGCTCATTAACTACCTCAATATCAGTAAGCAACACTATGAGGGAACTCAAATAGAAAATATAAAATCCTTCTTAAAAATGGATTTTTTACCCAATGATATCAGACTCATAGCGGCTCAAGATATGATGGAAAATGACCGTATCAAGTCTATTTGGTCAGACCCAGAACTAGGGAAGATATTTTTAGACCAGATGTAAAGTATAAAAATGGCTGTGTGATGGTTCGTGAAGAAACGAGCCACGGAAAAGACACAAACCATAGAAAAAGACTAACTTTAATTAAAAAAGGAACTAACCAAACTCTCAAAAAATTGTATAAATCACTCATCCGTCCTTTACTTTTTAAAATCAATGCAGAGACCGTGCATCATTTTGCTTTTAGTTCTATTCGTCTGATTCACTCCATCCCTTTTTTACCTTCTTTGATTAAGAAACGCTATCAAAGCACTCACCCTGGTTTAGAGCGTGAAGTATTTGGACTTCGTTTTCCTAATCCTGTGGGCTTAGCAGCAGGTTTTGATAAGAATGCCCAACTGATAGATGAGTTAAGTAATTTTGGTTTTGGATTTATAGAGATAGGGACGGTTACACCTCTCCCACAAGCAGGAAACCCTAAGCCTCGCCTTTTCCGCCTTAAAAAAGACCAAGCCCTCATCAATAGAATGGGTTTTAACAATGAAGGCTTAGAAGCAGCAGTCAAAAGGCTTAAAAAACGAAAATCTAAAACACTCATTGGAGGTAATATCGGTAAAAATAAAATCACACCCAATGAAGAAGCTACTCAAGATTATATCAAATCCTTTGAAGCCTTGTATCCTTGGGTAGATTATTTTGTGGTCAATGTTAGCTCACCCAATACACCTAATTTACGTGATTTGCAAGACAAAGAACCTCTTACAAAACTTTTACAAGCCTTACAAGACCTTAACCAGCAAAAATCAAAACCTAAGCCTATCTTGCTTAAAATTGCCCCTGATTTGACAAATACGCAGTTAGATGAAATCATAGAAGTAGTGCAAGCTACTAGGATAGCAGGCGTGATTGCGACCAATACGACTCTAGACCGTAGCGAACTTGAAACTCCTAGCCAAGAAGTAGAGGCAATGGGTGCAGGTGGATTAAGTGGGAAACCTCTTGGGAAGCGTTCTACAGAGGTCATTCGTTATTTGCATCAGCATTCTGGTGGTTCATTTCCGATTATCGGTGTAGGAGGGATTCATAGCCCTGAAGATGCCCTAGAAAAGCTAGAAGCAGGTGCTTCTCTTATTCAACTTTATACAGGTTTTGTCTATGAAGGGCCTGGTATCGTCAAGCGAATTAATCAACTGCTAATAGAAAAGGCAAAATAACTATTGAGAAGATTGATTTATAGATGAGTTTTGTTTTCTAAGTTTATCTATTTCTTCTAGGTATATTTGTTCTTTGCCGTGCCAGTGTTTTTGGGTTTCTTCCAAATTGACAAACATCTTTTTAGAGGTTTCTAATAAGCCTTTGGTACGTTGGTTGATTTTTAAGTTATGTAAAACTACTGCGGCATTTTCCGCCATTTTTTCTAAAAATTCTATTTGATAAGGGCTAAACTGCTCATAAGAAAGTACTTCTATGACTCCTTCTTGGTATTCTTGGTATTTTAAGGAGACGATAATAAGAGATTTGGGTTTGATTTGGCTTAATCCAGTATTAAAATTAGCATACTCTTCTGGAAGTTGATTTAAAAAAACGGTTTTACCATTTTGAGCACATTTCCCAAGAAGCCCTTCTCCCATTTGATATTTTTTATCTGCAATGTTTTCAATAGAAATACCATAGCCTCCTTTGCAGGTCAGAAGCACATCCCCTTGCATGACCTCTTCGGTAGTATAGATAGCACCTTGCCATCCATTCATATAATTTACTATTTCACTGATAAATTTTTGATAAAAATCAGCGTTTGTATTTGTCTCTTGCAAAAATCGACTAAATTTAGCAAATCCTGTACTTATCCAGTTTTGCTGACTCTCTGTTTCTTTTCGTGCTTCTATTTCTGCGAGTGTTTGGCTGAGATAGATTTCTCTTGTGTTGAGTTGTTCGTTTCTTTGATTTGCCTCTTCTAGTAGTTTCTGGTTTTGCTTTTCGTATTGATAATTTAAAAATCTTGAGAATAACAAGACAACCAATAAGGTAATAATCACCAAAGTAAAATCCTCCGTCATTACTTCCATATATGCTTTGTCTGAGATACCTAAATCAGGAATCCAGACATTGTAGTGCCTGTGTGCCCAAACATAGCCCCAAGTACTTGCTGAGATAATGATAAATAATGCCAAAATTAAATATACTAATTCACCCGTAGTAAAAAGAACCAAGGGTACTACCAATGTGCTGATAATAAAAAAACGAGGGGAGATATAATGTACTAATCCTATCTGATCAGGATTATAAATCTTGATAGAAATGTTTAAGAAAAGTGTAGTCAATCCACAGGAAATACTTAAAATAAAGCGTGATAATATATTGAGTCTTAAGCGATTAAACAGAAGCACCATCAAGCCAAAGATAGTAACTGGCATAAGTGATAAGCCTGCTTGCAGATTGCCTCTAATGCCTATTACTACGATGCTTGCATATAAAAAAGCAACAAATGTAATTAATAAACCTATAAAATTAGATAAAAAGATACGCTGTCTTAGTAAAAAAGACATATCTTCATAGATTCCTATACGGATGATTTTTTTCCAGATTTCCTTGAGCTTGGTCATGTTTTAGAAAAACTATAATTGAAGATTTAGAATCTATTTATTAAATGAAAATACCATTGAGCAATCCGTTCACTAAATTTATCAATAATTACTCCAACCTATTTTTAAGAAATAAAATAATACAAAACTTAAACATAGATTTACTCATGAAGTTTTTAAAAAACGTAAGTTATACCATTAAGTTTTTATTAAACATCTCCGACACATAAATTTACAAAGGCTTATTCTGAGTAAAAGATTAGTTATGAGTTATTGATTGTTAGACTATAAGAATCTAATAGTGAGGATTTTACTCAAACTAAATAGGTGCTTTATTTTAAAAGCGTTACTGAGCATTTTCCCGAGCAAATTATGTCAATTATTCTCTATTTTTCGTCCTGTATTGACTATAAAAATAGGACGATTATTCAATATTTCTCTTTTTTCAAAAAGTTGTGCTAGGCTAATTACGCCAATTACATAATTATAATTCTTACCAGAATATTGGATACTAATATCTTCAAATTCAAACTTGGCGAGGTCTTCAGCTTCATAATACCTAAAATAAATTTCTATTTTGACATCTTTGGTATATTGAAGACTTTCTCCCGAAGCTGCCTTGCGGTACTCGTATTTGTAATCATATCTTAAAGCCGAAATATCTGAAAGTACCGCCGAGCCAGTAGGATGTCCTCCTGCTCCCTTACCTACAAATACTTGCTTATCAGAGAAAGCTGCCTCTACGATTACGCCATTATACTCATTCTCTACATGGTATAGATAATGACCCTCAGGAACAAAATAAGGCATGACAAACAAGGTAATAGACTGAGCATCTATCTTGGCTACATTGGCTAATAGTTTAAGTTTATAGCCCTTCTCGGTAGCAAATTCTATGTCATGCTCGCTTAGATTCTGAATACCATAGTTAAAGACATCTTCGGGCGGAATAACCGCACCATAGGCATGGGCAGCGATGATACAAAGCTTGTATTTAGGGTCAAAGCCTCCTACATCTAGTGTAGGGTCAGTCTCTGCAAAACCTAAACCTTGGGCTTGTTTGAGGGCATCTTCATAGGTCATTTTTTCTTGAATGACTTTGGTGAGGATATAATTAGATGAGCCATTAAAGATTCCACTGACTGCGTGAAGCATCTCATTATCATAATATTCGGCAAGGTTTCGGATGATGGGAATACTCCCACAGGCAGAGGCTTCATAGAGGAGTGATTTACCAGATTCCTGCTGAAGTTCTATAAATTCGGCTAGATTTTCGGCGACCATTTTTTTATTGGCAGTTACTACGTGTTTGCCATTTAGCAAGGCTGTTTTTACGATTTCGTAAGCTTCTTTGGCATTGTCTATCAACTCTACGATGACATTGATTTCTTCATCTTGCAAAAGCTCTTCCTTGTCAAAGGTGAAGTACTTCATAGGGATACTTCGCTCTTTACTTTTATTTTTCACACAGATTTTTACTAATTCTGCCTTGAAGTGTGTCTTCTCAATGATGTCGTACAAGCCTTGTCCTACACAGCCAAAGCCAAAAAGTCCAATTTTAAGTGTGGTATTCATTATGTGTTTTTAGTTTTAAGTTATTTATAGTCGCCTGTGAAGACACAGACAACAGTGTAAAGTTATAGTCGCCTGTGAAGATACAGACAACGGCGTAGTCATCCTCATTTTGTGTCTTCACGAAACGAGTTTTAAAGCCAAAAGTTGAGAGAGGATTAATTCTTCTATTTTTTCAAATTCTATCAAAAATCCATCGTGCCCAAAAGGAGAGTCTATTTCATGCAATATAGATTCTCTTATATTTTCGGCTAAAAACCTTTGTTCTTCTATCGGAAAAAGTCCATCAGAGTTAATCCCTATCACAATGGTATTTGCTTTTATTTGTGCCAAGGCTTGCTTGGTGCTAGTTCGTCCTCGCCCTACATGGTGCGAGTCCATCGCTTTGGAAAGTGTAAAATAAGAAAAAGCATTAAATCTTTTGGCTAGTTTTTCTCCTTGATAGCGTTGATAAGAGGCTGCCTTATAATCCTTTATTCTTTCTATATCTTGTTCACTCTGAGTAATTTGGTAGGCTTCATAATTTCTATACGAAAGCAAAGCCATACTCCGTGCTACTTTCATTCCTTCTAGCCCTGCCTTAGGTGTTTTTTGTCCCCACAGTGCATCACTTTGGATAGCCATTCTCTGAGATTCATTAAAAGCAATTCCCCAAGGTGAATGCTGTGCATTGGTAGCAAGCAAAATCAGGTTTTCTATCAAATTAGGTTTTAAAATAGCCCATTCTATTGCCTGTTGCCCTCCCATAGAACCTCCTGTGCAAAGATAAATCTGATTAATCTCAAGAGATAACCTCAGTAACTCTAGAGCCTTCACCATATCTCTGACCGTAATCATTGGGAAATCATAATAATAAGGTTCTTTTGTAATAGGCGAGATAGACAAAGCATTGGTAGAGCCATAGCAAGAGCCAAGCATATTGGCACAGATAATAAAATACTTTTGAGGGTCATAGAGTTTTCCTTCTCCTACTAAGCCACTCCACCAATCAGCCACCTCTGCATTGGCAGTAAGGGCATGACATATCCAGATGACATTGGTACATTTGCCCTTTTCATCTCTTTGTAAGTTACCCAAAGTAGTATAAGCTATCTCTATCTCGGGCAGTTTTTCTCCCGATTCTAATTCAAAAGAGTGCCTGTGTTTAAATATATTTTCTTTCAAGTAATTAAAATAATTTAGCCCTCTCAATGTTCAAAAATAAGCTCTCGGTTTATGTCTTAACGAACCGAAATCAATGTGGTTTGTGAAAACACAAACCACGTAAAGAGTTCAAAAATAAGCTATTTTATATCACTTACCAATGAAAATGGAGAGGGCTTTTATTTAAAATTAAACTGCTACCGAAGCCAAGTCTTTTACTTTAGCAAATGCTTGCTCAAAATCAGCTTTGATGTCATCAATATGCTCTATACCCACTGACACGCGCAACAAAGTAGGTTTTACACCTGCAGCGATTTGTGCTGCTTCGCTTAATTGTTGGTGAGTAGTAGAGGCAGGATGAATAATTAAGGTCTTAGCATCTCCTACATTCGCCACATGGCTTGTAAGTACAAGACTGTTCACAAATTTCTCTGCTACTTCTTTTCCACCTCTTACATTAAATGAAAGTACGCCACCAAAGCCATTGCTTAAGTATTTTTTGGCAAGGTCATGATACGCACTGCTTTCTAAGCCTGGATAGTTTACACTTTCTACTAGCTCATGGGCTTCTAGCCATTTAGCAAGGTCTAGAGCATTATCTACATGCCTTTGCACACGCAATGAAAGTGTTTCTATCCCTTGCAAATGTAAGAACGAATTAAAAGGACTGGCAGCAGGTCCAAAATCACGTAAACCTTCTACTCTAGCTCTGATGATAAAAGCAATATTGGGCAAGCCTAATGGATTTCCTTCTCCGAAAACATCCCAAAACTTCAAGCCTTGATAACCTTCTGAAGGCTCAGTAAACTGTGGAAACTTACCATTGCCCCAGTTAAATTTACCTGAATCAATGATAATTCCGCCTATGCTAGTGCCATGTCCGCCTATCCACTTGGTAGTAGAAGCCGTTACGATGTCTGCTCCATGCTCTATCGGTCTGCATAAAAATCCACCTGCTCCGAAGGTATTATCTACCACTAATGGAATGTTATGTGCCTTGGCAATGGCAGAAATTGCCTCAAAATCAGGCACATTAAACTCAGGATTGCCAATGGTTTCTAGATAAATTGCTTTGGTTTTTTCATCTATCAAAGGCTTAAAACTCTCTGCTTTGTCGCCATCTGCAAAGCGTACTTCTATGCCC
This sequence comes from Cytophagales bacterium, assembly GCA_038248005.1. Classification (GTDB taxonomy): domain Bacteria; phylum Bacteroidota; class Bacteroidia; order Cytophagales; family Microscillaceae; genus JAABSX01. The sequence goes on from JBBRUH010000175.1 coordinate 9,408, forward strand.
AGACGCTTAAAAGCTACTTTGAATTGATTGTAAGTACCTCCGTATAAGTAAGAAGCCGACACAAAATTATCTCCTGCTTGCAAGATATTATTAAGTGCAACAAACTGTGCAGCCTGCCCTGAAGCTACAGCAAGTGCGGCTACTCCACCTTCTAAGGCAGCTAGGCGTTTTTCTAGTACATCATTGGTGGGGTTCATGATGCGGGTATAAATGTTACCAAACTCTTTCAAGGCAAAGAGATTCGCTCCATGGGCGGCATCTTTAAACTGATAAGAAGTAGTCTGATAAATAGGTACGGCACGAGAACCTGTGGTAGAATCTACTTCTTGTCCAGCGTGTAGTTGTAGTGTTTCAAAACGGTGTTCTGACATAATATTAAGGGTTTAGTGTAAGAAATTATAGATTATTAAAATGAAATAAGCGTTGGGGTAGGCTTTGCTGCTATCATTTTGAAGTAAAATGAAATTAATTTCCTTCAAATAAAAATAAGCAAGTAGCCTGAGATTAGATTTGACAACAGCAACAACAATAGCAATCACCAAGATACTGTGCGTATAATGTGATACATTGATTTTGTTTTTCTCTTGGTTGTAGAGAAAGTGTGTTCAAAGTCGGAGTAAAAATAAAAGTGTTTTTCATCAGTAATTAAAATTTATATTCCCTAAAACTCCTTAGGTAGGAATTAGCACCTTGCTATTTGCGGCAGGTTGCCAGCACTTCTTCGAGCCTATTCTCTCAGTGCTTCTCTATAAATCAATCATTACTTTTTAAGAAAGAGTAAAATTGATAGCTCAAAAGTAAGGCTTGATAATTTAATTTCCAAGTGTTAGTTAAAAAATCTTATTTTTTGACAGAAAAATAACTAAGTAAAAAGTTAAAAATAATCTAATCTAATTATGGCAGTATTGTATAGTTAAACTGTGGGTAGTTCTGGGTGTGTTAAAATTCTTTTATAATCAATGTGTTTCGCTTTAATGCCCAAGCCAATCTCATGTTTTTGATAAGAAATTCTGACAACTACTGACAAACCTGTCTTTGTAGATGTCCTTTCATAAATATTTTTCACCTGAGGATAGGAAGTAAAAATACAACC
>JBBRUH010000176.1:0-10453 GCA_038248005.1 Cytophagales bacterium
GTTGGGACCTAAGTTTTCGGGTTCACTCCATTTATCTCCTGTTTTATAAGAAATATATAAATCACAAGCCCCAAAGCTTCGGCGTAGCTTTAGATTATTACAGTAAGTAAACACAAACACTTTTCCATCAGCCGAGATACTACACGCACCTTCATTGTCTATGGTATTGATCTGTGAAGAAATGGATTGAGGTTCGCTCCATTTATCCTCTTTTTTATAACTTACATAGAGGTCATCTTCGGGTTCTCTTTTTGCTTCAAATTTTCTGATGCTAAATACGATAGTTTGCTCGTCTCCAGTAAGTACAGGGAAATACTGAACCTTAAATTGATTAAGAGGTGCTTCGAGCAATTTTGGTTTAAAATCTAGAGGTTTTTTGATGCCTTCTATTGAGTAATCACAGACATCTACTAGCATTTGAGCTACTTGATTATTTTTATCATTATTAGGATTTAGTGCGATGGATTTCTCTGCAAATTTTTTTGTGTCTTGATAATTTCCTTTCATCAGCTCGTTGCGGGCTACTAATAGAAACACGCCTTGATAGCGAGGGTTATCAGGTTGGATTTCTATTACTCGCTTATAAGAAGCTGCTGCTTCTTCATATCTGCGAAAAAGCTCATAGGTAGTGGCAAGTCTATAATGTGCTTCCGTAAAATTAGGGTCAGCACTGAGAGATTTTTGTAGTGAAGCAATGCCTTCATCAAACTGTCTATTCCTAAAAAAATCTTCTGCCTTCTCGTAAAGTTTGATGGCTTTTTTAGAGGTTGTACTATATTTTTGGGCAAAGGCATTGGCATGGAGACACAATGTGAGCAAAAGCAAAGCAAGGAAATGAGAAGTTCTAGGCATAGGTTTGATTTTGATAGAAATATTAACTTTGACTGTGTATTTAATAAAAAGTAAATACAGATTTAAAACACTATTCTTCAAAAGATTAGTATAAATTTTTTTACTTTCCCCTAAACACTCATTTTTTTAAGGATAAAAAGATTAGTTTACCATCCCCAAGTACCACTTCCACCTTTAAAAGGGCCGACTATGTCTTTGGTAATCCAACCCCCATAAAAGCTACCATCTTGTGAGTTTACTTTTTCATCATTGACAAAACAGGCTTCTAGCTTATTAGGATAAAAAGCTAAATATTCTTTAATTTGAGAAAATTTATCAGGTGGATTAAGGTAAGTCCAAGCTACATCACGAATAAAAACATCTTTACCTATCTGAAGATGATAATAATGAGCTTTCCCCTTAAATTCACAAAAAGAGACCTCTTCGGTAAGAGTGAGATGTTCCATCAAAATATCTTCTTGAGGAATGTAATATACAGGTGGGTGACTGGTTTCTAAGATACGAAAAGCCTTATTACTATTGACGAGCACAATTCCTTTATGCTCTATACGGATAGTTTTGGAGATAGCTTCTATTTTGGGAGGGCGAGGATAATCCCAAACTGACTCTTGACCCAACTGTGGGGTTATTTTTTCAAATGATTTCATTTTATATATTTTGTAAAAAAGTGTTTTATGACCGCTTCTGAGAAGATTTATTTTTTATAAAAAGAATTTTAACAAAATTACCCTTTATAATCTGAATTTATATACAACAATATGTTTTTATCACTATTACCTATTAATCACATTAGAATTCAAAATATTTGAAATAAAAGAATATTTGGCAGTACATTAAAATAAAGTACTCATTTAGTTTGAGTAAAATTCTCACTATCAGATTCTTAAAGCCTAATAACCAATAACTTATAACTAGTCTCTTACTTGGCAAAGTATTTGACTATTGAACGTAAATCTCTCATCGTGAGGACTTTAAAGAATAATGATTCTAGATTTATTTCTCTATCCTCCTTAGTAATTTCTTCAAAATAAAGTACTCATTTAGTTTGAGTAAAATTATCACTATCAGATTATTGCAAAACCTATAACCTATATCTTATCTATTGAATTTTGCCTTCGCGCCATTGTTCTATCATTGGGTACCAGACAGTCTCATAATCAGGATAGCGAACGAGTATAAAGTCATTATCTGAAAATTGATTAGGTTTACGTAAAAATGTAAAGTTCATTTCCGAAAAACTTGTAGATTGAGTATATACCCACAGTTCTTTATCATTATTGTGGATGACTCGTGAGGGTCTGCCATAAATGATGAAAATCATTCCCATATCTGTTTTCCAACCTTCTTTGTGAGTGGTAAAGTATTGATTTGCAAGTTTGATGCGTTGAAAATATACTCGGATGACTTGCTTGGCAACGTTCACATTGCCAGAGACCCAGCGAAGCCACATTTTATCTAGTTCTTTTTTGGTATCTATAAACTCTTTGTGTTTACCTAATTGAGTAAGTTCATCAGGAGTAGTGATATATACCAAAGGTTCAATAACATCAGTAAGACGACTTAGCTTAGGATATTTTAAATCAGATACAAATAGACTTAATCCATAGTATTCGGTGGTATCTTTTTGGATTAAATAAAGCCCTTTTTTGTTAAAATGTACAGGGGTATTGGCTATAATTTTAAAAGTAGAGTCACTTCGGAGGATTTTGGGGATATTTACTGTGGGCTTAGTGGACATAGGAGGGAGAGCAGGTGAAAATTCCTGACTATAATATCTTACAATCAGTTCAGTTTTTTTATGATCAATATCTATCACTTGAATGGTATCATCACTTAGTACATAATTAGAGAATAAAGGAGCTTTGCCTTGTTTTTCGGCAAGGACATATTTTTCACGAAGTTTAGTAGAAGTATAACTAATCAAAAAGTCAAGTTGGTCTTTTTGGTTCGTTTTTCCATCTATTACTTCCAGAATCATCACTTCAGAGATAGTGGGACGCTTGATGACGTTAAAACTAGCATAATATTTATCTTCTAGTTTAAAGACATTTTTGCGGAGAAGGTTTATTTTACTTGTAACCAAAAATTCTCTGCTTGTATAATCAGTCAATAATCCATAATTGATTGTGATTTCACCAGCAACGGTTTGGCTCAGGTCTTTGGTCTTGTCTAATCTAGGAATATCCAATTCTAAAAAGATACAAAGACTATCACCATTATCTAAAACACATTTTTTAGCCTGTAAAGCAGCAGAAGTGGTAAAGTTAGAGGGTTGTGTCTCTTGAGATTGTTCTGTATTGGCAGTGTTTTGCGTAGGTTGCTTACTAAAGCAACTTCCAAATATAAAAACCAAAGAAATATAAATGAGTAAGTTTTTCATAAAATAATTCTAAAAAATACAATGTTTTGAGTGAGTGTGTCTTGTATTGTACCAATTTATAAATGATTTGTGGACAATCAAAACTTTTATCCTAAATCCTATTTTCAAACAAAATAAATAAGTAAAAGAGTACTTCATTTATTAGAACACAAATTTAAAGAAATATTATTCATTTTACAGAGATAATTTATATATAAGACTTATTTTTGTCCTATGAAAAATCTTGTAAGTTTAGTTGGTTTATTACTGATTTCGCAATTTTGTATGGCACAACTTGCCTCAGAAGAGGAAGCAATTCGTCAGACATTAGCCCAACAACAAAAAGCTTGGAATACGGGGAATTTAGATGAGTTTATGCAAGGGTATTGGCATTCGGATTCGTTGGCTTTTATCGGAAGTCGTGGAATCACTTATGGCTGGCAAGCTACCTTAGACAATTATAAAAAAAGCTATCCTGATAAAGATGTGATGGGCAAGCTTACTTTTGATATTTTAAAGATAGAAATACTCTCTGCGAAATCTGCTTTTGTGGTAGGTAAATGGCATCTTAAAAGAAAAAGTGATGAACCTAGTGGTTATTTCACACTCCTTTGGAAAAAAATAAAAGAGGAATGGGTTATCATTATTGATCACTCTAGTTAGTGAAAGGTTTTTATTTATTTGATTCTCCCGCTCATGACTTGCTCAATAAACTCCAGACTTACTTCAAAATCTTCGGACATTTCTTCAAGAGTGAGTTTATTTCTTAAAATCGCTTTTTGAATACTTTTGATTTCGCCTTTAATTTCACCTTCTTTGTAGAGTACATCTTTTTCTATGTCATACATTAAAGCCATATTTTTTAATTGTTTGGGAGCAAAGGTGGAGGGAGTTTTTACTTTACTTCAAATAACTCATGGTCTTTTTTGCTTTAAGGGGAGTATTAAACTGACCAAGATTGACTATTGCCTTAAACTCTTCAGAGTAAACTACTTCTTGGCTTTCATTCATTTTAAGTTTGAGGCGTAGTTTGGTTTCAAAATCTCCTTCAAATTTAGGAACAGTAATCATTACACTGTGTTGTGATTGGAGTTCTAACTGAGAAAATTCACTTCCTAAACCCCAGTCGTAATCCCAATATTCGATGGGTAGCCATTCACCTTCGGAGTTTAGGGCTTCTTGAATCATGATTAAGCTACCATCCTGTGTTTTAAGTGTCTGTAGCTGATTGCTAAGATTCATCACCTTAAAAATCACAAAACCTTCTTGAGTTTGCTTTTTTTCGGCTTTGATAAGTAAAGAAGTAGGAGATTTACCCTGACTTTGAGGGTTAATTTCTTTTAAATCAAAATACTTATACCAAGCTACAGTTTGTTCTTTGAGTACTTCTTGGGTAGGCCTTGGTGAAGATAAAAGAGTAGCATTTACTTGTGAGGTGTTATTTTCTTCTTGTGGGTGTAGGTTCAAAGCTAACAATCCAATTAACCCAATACCTAACATTAGCCCAAATACATTTTTCATTTTTTTGAATCCCTAAATCTTGATTAATAAAATTTTATAATTACATCTGTTTCAAAAACGTGCCAGAAAAAGTTTATTGCAAAACTTCCTAAAATAAACTGTTCTTAAGCGTTAATCCAAAAAATATAGGTATTAAAACCTACCAATTCTAAGTTTTGACCAAAAAGAATCAATAACCAATAATATTTATGTGAACAATTAATTTAAATAGCGAAGTGTGATGTATTCAGAGGCGAAATTAAAACTTAGTTGAATGAATATCAAATATTTACGCAAATAAATTTTACTAAAAGTATAAAAATTGTGTTTGTTTATGAAATTATCTGAAAACCCCACTCATCAAACCGTATATCCAAATTTTAAGTACAACTTTATTATTGGTTAGAGATTATTACAATAATTTTTTAAGGAGTTAAAAACCAGTAGCGATTGGCTTTGATTATATAAGTATGACAAACTTATATAAAAAAATCCTTAACATAGGCGTTGCGAAGCACGGCTTGTGCTAGTTTTTTCTGAAAATATCCACTTTGTGCCATAGGCGAAGGTTTTTGAATTACTAAATTACCAAATAAAATAAAAATATTCTTAATTTACATCTTCATCAAACATTCCAACATATCAATTCCTGCACCCTCGGTGAGAAGCAAATGCTTGTGGAAAGTACCAGCACAAGGACGCTATCTATTGTGTGGACTGAGCAGGAGGAAGACCGAAGCCATATTTATCTCAATGGATGAGCCTTTGCTGTTGTGTAGCAAGCCGCTCTGACCAATTAAGGCATCCAACCCATCTACACATTATCAAATCTTGTCTTTCTTTTGGTTAGATGTCCACTGGTAGAAGTTTCTACCAATGCACCTGTAGCACCTTGGTTTAGTTCGGCGGCATTGGCTTCATCCGTATCTATGTGCATTTCTAGTTTGTAAGAGGGCGAAACTCTAATCAAGACATTGCCAAAGGTAAGGCTTCTCTCTTCATTATTGATGGCGATTTCTACCACATCTCTATCACCTACACCAAAGGTAGCAGCATCTTCGGGAGTCATGTGGATGTGTCTCCAAGCACAAATCACTCCTTCTTTGAGGTCTATTTTATTGCCGTTAGTAGCCATTAGCGTAATACCAGGGCTATTTTCTACATGTCCAGACTCACGAATAGGGGCATCTATTCCCAAGAAAAACTCATCTGTTCTTGAGATTTCTACTTGGTCTTTGGAGCGAGTAGGGCCTAAGATTCTGATTTTTTCTATCCTGTTTTTAGGGCCAATCAGGGTCAGAGTTTCATTGCAGGCAAACTGCCCAGGCTGAGAGAGTGGTCGGTATTCGGTCAGTTGGTAGCCTTCTCCAAAAAGAGCTTCTACAGTCTCTTGGCATAGGTGAATGTGTCGTGCAGAAACAGCGATAGGGATTACTGGGATGGTATTTACCTTGTTTTTTTCACCAATAAGTTTGGCTGATTGCTGTGCGATGGCATACTGCTCATCCGTAGCGACTACCAATACTTTACAGCGACTATGGCTTGCTGAGATGTCTTCCACAGGTCTGTTGGGGGTTACATCTAGGTCTCTATTTTTATCTTCATCTAGTACTGCACCCAAGAAATCAAGCCTTTGCGATGCTCTGTGTCTGATAATGCCTGAGTTTTCGCCTATTCCTCCCGTAAATACAATGGCATCTACTCCTCCCATCACAGCTGCATACGCCCCAATGTACTTTCTCAGACGGTGAGCAAAGACATGCAATGATAAGCGACACTCTTCACTGCCTTCTGAGGCTGATTCTATGATGTCTCGCATATCATTTCCTGCGACAGAGAGCCCTTTCAAGCCACTCTCTCTATTGAGCAAGTTATTCATTTCTTGAGTGCTTAGATTTTCTTTTTCCATTAGGTAGAGAATGATACCTGGGTCTAAATCACCAGAACGAGTACCCATCACCAAGCCCTCAAGTGGAGTCATGCCCATGCTTGTCTCTACGGAGCGTCCATATTCTACTGCACACACACTTGCTCCATTGCCTAGATGACAAGTAATAATTCTAAGATTTCTAATATCTGTTTTGAGAAAATCGGCCGCTCTTTTTGCTACAAATTGATGACTAATGCCATGAAAGCCATAACGGCGGATATTGTATTTTTCTACAAGGTGCTTGGGAAGTGCATATTTTTTGGCTCTGGTGGGCAGTGTCGCATGAAAGGCAGTATCAAAAACCCCTATGTGTGGAATATCTTTAAAATATTCTTTTGCCTTGTGTATGGCAGCCAATGCAGGTGGATTGTGTAGAGGAGCTAACTCACTGAGAAACTCCATTTTTTGGATAACATCTTCGTCTATCAAAGTAGCTTCATCAAAATACTCTCCTCCATGCACGGCTCTGTGTCCTACGCCACTGAGAAGATTGATGTCTATTTTTTTGAGTAAAAGAGGAAATGCAAAATCTAAGACAGCTTCGTGTCCACTTTGAGGGCAACTTATCTCTTTGTCTTCATCAGAAAACTTAAGTAAGGGAGACTCCGAATCAATGCGTTCTATTTGCATGGCTATGATTCTATCTCCTGTATTGGCTTCTATAATTTCTGATTTAATGGAAGAACTTCCGCAATTGATGACGAAGATTTGCATAATTGTTATATAAGAATTGAAAATGAATTGATTTTTGAAAAGTAAAAATACAAAGTAATTCATGTTTTCGGATAAAAAAAGACAAGTTCTTGTGTATCAAAAAGCTAAATAGTTTTTATCTTAGTTCTTTTTGTGTTTTTTTACAATCTAAATCATTTTTTGTAACCTAAAATTTCTAAAACATGAAAAATACACATTTAATACTCTTTATCTTGATGGCTTATTTAGTAAGCAACTGTGAGTCAAAAGAACCAGAAGATGCACTTATTGGTAAATGGGTTTATGAATTTCCTGATAATAATATTATGCTAGAGTTTAAAACTGACGGTACGTATGGGGTAGATACACACTCAAATGATGAGCGACCAGAGGAAATCATTGGTGTTTATAAAGTAAAAGAGGGAGAAGTAACTATGAAAGACTCTCTAGGAATGGGGGCTTGCAATCAAGCAGACCAAATTGGTAATTATACATTTAAAGTAAAAGAAGATACACTTTACCTCCAGCTAATACAGGATAAGTGTGATGGACGTAAAAGACTCATGATGACCAAGCCTTTTGGGTTAAGGATGAAGTAGTTTTAAGAGATAAAGAAGATGGTAAGTAGATGGTTAAAATTAGTTTATACTTTGATATTGCTATAAAAGACTGATTGTCAGTATCTTATTACGATAACTCATCACTTACTTGACTTTTAACGATTCTTCGTTTTGGAATTTGATTTTTTCTTCTTACCTTGTAATAAAATCATTTCTTAACCCAAAACTATTTATAATGAAAAAATTATCAATTTCCGCTCTATTATTAATGACTTTTATGGTCATGAGTTTTACATCCTCACCCCGCACTAATGAAGACTTACTAGGTAAGTGGCTCTATGAGATTCAAGATTACAAGGTTATCATAGAGTTTAAGCAAGATGGCTCTTATGCAGTAGATATGAATCTTGAAGATGATATAACTAATGTAACAGGAAACTATCAAATCAATAACCAAGAACTAATACTAGAAGATGTTTCTGGAGAAAATGCATGCATTGGTGATATAGGCAAATACACTTATAAAGTGGAAGGTGATAAACTGATGCTTACTGTGGTGAGTGATGATTGCTCAGGACGTAAAGGAATGATGAGCTCAGTTCCTCATGCTAAAAAAGTAAAATAATACTTTAACAGATGAAGAGAAAATAAGCTATCGAGTAATACATATTCGATAGCTTATAACAATGTTCTATTTTGATAAGACGTGTGTATAAGTTTGATTTTGGTAAGATGCCTTTTGGGGAAATATAATTAAAAAAAATCCATTGACAAGGTATTTCATTTTCAAGGCTTAGAAGTATTTTGCATCCATTCTGGCATGACTCCTAGCTCTATCCCAAAAGCCCAAGGAAGCAGAAATTGCCAAATAAGCATAATTACTATCACAGAAATAATATTCAAAACGATTCCTGCCTTGATCATTTGATTGACTTCTATCTCTCCACTTGCAAACACAATGGCATTGGGTGGAGTAGCCATCGGAAGCATAAAAGCACAACTAGCAGCCATTGTGATAGGAATGGTCATCAGCAAGGCATTTTCTCCAAAACTACCAGCCAAGCCAGCCACTACTGGAATCATAACCGTTACTAAAGCCACATTACTCATTACCTCAGTCATAAATAAGACGATAATCGTAAGCAAAGCCGTAATCCAAAAAATACTTAAACTTTGTTCTCCACCTACACTTGAGGCTATTAGCTCAATCAAGCCTGTCTTTTCCATAGAAGAGGCAAGGCTAATTCCTCCTCCAAAGAGTAATAATATTCCCCAAGGAAGCTTTTGTGTATCTTCCCAATGCAACACAAAATCACCTTTTTGCCAATCTACAGGCAATACAAAAAGTAAAATAGTGCCTATCATCGCTATCATAGTATCATTTAAACCTAGCCCTGGTATCAGCCAGTTTACACCTCCTCTGAATATCCAAAGCAAGGCAATAGAAACAAAGATGATGAGGGTGATTTTTTCTCCTTTTTTTAATCTTCCAAGCTTACTTAGTTCTTCTTTGATGATTTCTTCGGAGGCTTCAAATCTGCCAAGATGGTTAGGATAGATGATTTTTACCAAGAAGAGATAAGAAAGAAAAAGCAAACAAACACTGAATGGCAAGCCTATCATAAACCAATCTGCAAAGCTGATTTCATAGCCATATTTATCCAAAATCATACTTGCCAGTACAGAGTTAGGGGGTGTGCCTACAATCGTGGCTACTCCTCCGATATTCGCACTGTACGCTATTCCGAGCATCATCACTAGAGCAAAATTGGCTATCTTTTTATCATCCTTTCCATACGAATCTCTCAAAATCTTCACCATAGAAGTGGCAATAGGTAGCATCATCACTGCCGTAGCTGTATTGCTAATCCACATACTTAAAAAAGCAGTTGCGAGCATAAAACCAAGCAAGATGCCATCTGCTTTTGTGCCTGTAAACTGCACAATATTGAGTGCCATGCGTCTGTGTAGATTCCACTTTTCTAGGGCAAGTGCAATCATAAATCCTCCCATAAATAAGAAAATAATCGGATTGGCATAAGGGGCAGTAGCTTCGCCTATATCTGACACAATGCCTAGCAAAGGCAACAAGACAATGGGTAAAAGAGCCGTTACAGGTAATTGTACTGCTTCACTAATCCACCAAGTAAGCATCCAAGTGGCGATAGCTATAACCCGCTGTCCTTCCACAGAAAGAGGCTCGGTGGTAGGCATCATTAGAATAACCAAAAACAAAAGAGGTCCGAGATAAAGTCCTATTTTGCGTGAAAGAGGAAGTGCAGAGCTTGTCTGAGACATCATATTAGCTTATGTTTCTTTGAACTAAGCCTCTAAATTATGTAAAAAATAGACATAAAAAAATCTGCTAGATATGAGTATCTAGCAGATTTGTAATTACTTTAAGATAGTCGCCTGTGAGGACACAGGCAACGGCGTTTGGATTTGTAATTACTTTAAGATAGTCGCCTGTGAGGACACAGGCAACGGCGTTTAGATTTGTAATTACTTTAAGATAGTCGCCTGTAAAGACACAGGCAACGGCGTTTGGATTTGTAATTA
>JBBRUH010000177.1:0-10409 GCA_038248005.1 Cytophagales bacterium
AAAGACCAACAACTAGAAAGAGCCATAGAAGAGCTTTTGAAAACAGTGAGGTAAAGTTTTTGAAGGTATTTTTTTTGCTAAGTACAAGACAAAATACAGGTTAAGCTTCTTTAGCATACAGATAAACACAGATTTATACAGATTTTTATCTATTTAATCCGTCAAATCTTTGTTTTAAAAAAATGTCAGATACTCTCAGTAATATTCCATAAATAAGTAACTAAAATATCAAAAACCTCCAAGAAATAGATTTCTTGGAGGTTTTTAGTTTGAAATATCGACTAGTTTAGTTTGTCAGGGGATTCTTCTTCCACCAATGACACGGAACAAGATAGAGATAATGGCAAGTACCAATAGTATATGAATAATACCGCCTGCTGCATACCCCACGAAGCCAATTGCCCACATAATGACAAGTATGACTGCTATTAAATACAATAAGTTTCCCATAATTATAGTGTTTTTGATTGAGATGAAAAAATTAGATGAAAAAATGAATATAGTGTGTCAGAGAGGTTTAATCATTTCAATGACTTCATTACGAGTTTTGCTTAATTTTTATTGGGTGAAGCCAATTAATTGGTCTTCTTTACCTTCTTAATAAGTAAGGTCATTCTCTGTAAGTGCCCCATAAACTTCTTTAGTGCGACCTTTTAAATTGTTCCAATTTCCTTTAATTTCTAATTTGTCCATGTTGCTTTTGTTTAGTTTTTATAAATGTATTATACTTTGGTAACATGTAAATTAGCACTTTGTTCGGTTTAATCACTATTCTTATTTAAAAAACACACAAATTCAACCGAAAATAACTCATTTGTATATAATAAATATCGTTTATATGAATTTATATGCTTATTTTTATACATAGCTCTTATCACTAGGCTTATAGCCAAATCATCTTCCATTTTATCTTTTATAGGGAGATGATTGAAGTTTAATAAAGTATTCTGCCCAAAGCCGACTAATTGCCTGTAAAGACTCAGGCAATGGCGAGAATTCAAACCGACTAAAATGAAATCATCGTTCCTCTTGAATATAAATATATAGCTTGGGTATCAGGAGAAAAACCTCTTTTGATAGTACAGAAAGAGTCAAAAGGTACTCTGATTAATGCAAAGACAAATACAAAGCTGACTGATTTTGAGTTTGATATGCCATTGAAATACCATTCTTATTTTAGCGAAGGATTAATGGCAGTATGTAAAAATGAAAAATGGGGCTTTATCAATGAAGAAGGCAAGACTAAAATTCCTTTTGAGTATGACAGTCGGTTTTTACCTTTTCACTTTACCAATGGTCTATTATATGTGATGAAAGACAAAAAAACGGGTGTAATCAACACCAAAGGAGAAGTCGTAATTCCTTTTGAGTACTCCTCGATTTATGATGCAATTTTTGAATATGAATAAGATACTCTTTTGACCTTTATTAATTTAAGATTACGGGCTTCAAGTTGCTGAATGGTGGCGATTTGAAGCCTTTTTTTGAGTGATATCCTTGTCAAGGTCTTACTTTCTAAGAAAATAGACCATTGACAAGATAAAAATGCTGATGTTATCGGAGTATATTATTTAGAACTCAATATTTTCTTTGCAACATTCATGTATTCTAAGCCATCTTTGGGTGTAGTGCCTACTCGTTCTTCGTTTCGGTCGTGTCCTAATCTTACTACTACAGCATTTTGAGTCTTGAGCATACAGACATACTGACCCTTTACGCCACGCATGTGGGGGATTTTTTGTCCTTGATGCTCCATAATCCAAAACTGATAACCATAATAATCTACACTCCCACCCAAACTCTCGCTAGTGAGGTAAGAGGCAGGGCTGATGGCTTCTTTAATATACTCTTCGGGTACAAGTTGTTGGCCATTCCATTCTCCCTTTTGCAATACTAGCTGACCCAATCGGGCAAAGTTTCTTGCATTGGTATTAAAACAACAAAAGGCTTTTTCTGTACCACCTTCATGGTCTAATGACCAAAGTGCATCACTGTCTGCACCCAAAGGAATCCAAAGCTTTTCGGAAGCATAGTCTGAAAGTTTTTTACCCGTAGCTTTTGTAATAATATCACCTAAATACTGAGTAGCCCCACTTTGATAGTCATTCACCTTCCCTGGTTCTTCTTCCACTAATACATTTTCCATCACTTCTTTGATATCTTCTGAAAAATAAGCTTGAGCTACGGTGGATAGAGGATTAGCGTAGGCTTCACTCCAATCTAGCCCTGCACCCATTGTTAATAAATCTCTGATGCTGAGGGTCGCATTTTTACCTTCTTTAAACTGTGGCAAAAAATCAGCTACTTTTTGCTCTACGCCTTTGATTTTTCCTTCTTCTATGGCTATTCCTATCAGCAATGAAACTACACTTTTGGCTACCGAAAAAGAGTTGGAGCGAGTATCTTGGTTTGTACCTTCCCAGTATTTTTCAAATTTAATTTTACCATCTTCCAATATCAGAAAAGCAGTTGTATGGTATTTTGTGAAAATCTCTTCTTGTTCTTTGCTCAATTGATATTGATTGTAATCACTTGCCTTTTCTAATTCTTGCACCTTACCTGTTTTGACGGCTCGGTTGGCAAATATATTTGCATCTTCTATGCTCGCCTTTCCTGCCCAAGCTGCTTTGCGGAGATAAGCATTACCAGGTAAGAAGGTAAAACCGACTACAAGCACTATCAGTAATAACAAGAAAATACCTGTATATTTTAATATTTTTTTCATTATTCGTATATTTAGATTTTAGGTAAATAAAAGACCAAGATATATAGATAAAATGAATCTTGCTTACTAACCTAATCAGTTAAGTCTAATAATTGTAATAGTTCCTAAAATCTATCACAAATAGCCTGAAAAGGCTCGAGCAGCAAAACTTGGGGTATCGCCCCAAGCTACTTATCAAACACTCATTTTTAGTCTTACAAAGCCGTAAAAACTTCCTCAAAAGCTATACATTGAGCTGTATGTGTGTATTTTGATTGGATAGCTTTTTGACCCTTTTGAGTTAATTCTTCTCTCAATTGAGGATTTTGATATAGCTTCAGAATCGCTTCTGCCAGTGTTTTCTCATCTTCGGGAGTTACCAATATGCCTAGTTCTCCTTGCTGAAGCAAGTCAGTCGTGCTTCCAATCTGAGTGCCGATGACAGGGGTAGCAGTAGCCATAGCTTCTATTGTTACCATCCCAAAGGATTCGACAAGAGAAGACATCACAAATATATCCAATGCCCTAAATGCTTTGGGTGTATTCTCTACAAAAGGGTGAAAAATAACCTTATCTTCTACTTGTAATACTTTGCACAGTGTTTTGAGTTCGTCTAAATAGCCTTCCTCTCCGTAAGTTTCTTCACCAATGAGTAGTAACTTGATAGTAGGTATTTTATCCTCTATGATTTTAAGAGCTTTGATGATGTACTCTTGTCCTTTAAATTTATCTAACCTCCCAATAAACCCAACCACAAAATCAGCATCATTGAGGTTAAATTGTTTTTTGACAATGGCTTTATCTTCTTTAGAAGCATTTATGAAGTTATCTACTTCTATACCGAATGGGATAATTTTGATTTTATTTTCTTGAATTTTAGTCCGAGATAGTAGTTGCTGTTTCAAGTATTCAAGAGGCGTAATCCATTTATCTAGATTTCTATAAAAAAAACTGTGGTATAAGTCCTTTTTCGTACTGGTCATTTGCATGTGTTGCCAAAAAACCACTTTTAGTTTATTTTTAGCATAAAACTTAGACAGTACACCTGTGTAAAACTGATGATAATGCGAAATCAAAAGACGTGTAATGCCTTCTTTGTCTAGAATACTTGCCAACTCTTTGGCTGCACTTAGGTTAAGGTGTTTTCGTTTTTGGGTAAATTCTATTGTCCTCACTCCTACTTTTTGAACTTCTTTGATGAGTTTACTATCAGGTTTACCTAGCAAAATAACCTCATTTCCTCTCTCTGTGAGCCATTTGCAAAGCCTAAAAGTATTCATTTCTAAGCCTCCCCAAGAGTCTATACTGCATAAGACTGCTATTTTTAGCATAGTATCATTTTTGTTTAGTAACACTTTCAAAATAAAGTACTTGTTTTTTGAGTGAAATTTTCACTATCAGATTCTTACAGCCTAACAACCAATAACTTATAGATAATCTCTTACTTAGTGAGGTACAAATATAACCCATAGACCTTAGTTTTGTGGTACTTGATATAGATTTTCATCTACTCAACATTTTATGACTTTACTATATCATTTAGAATCTCCACTCATTTTTCATATCTTTGCTTTATCACTTACCCTAAATTTTGAGACACATTGAATCAACTTAATACACTCGATTTATTGAGTAAATACCATCCTAAAGATAACCGAGAACAGGTCTTTAAAACTCAGTTTGAAGATTTGGTCAGAACTTTTCCTAACTTTTATGATAGAAATCTATTGCCTGGGCATGTCACAGGTTCGGCTTGGATTATCAATGAAACCAAGGATAAGGTACTTCTAGTCCATCACCGAAAGCTAGATAGATGGCTACAGCCTGGAGGTCATGCCGATGCTAAAGATGACGGTATTTATCAGACTGCTTGGCGTGAAACACAAGAGGAAACTGGGCTTCAAAAGATGAGCGTTTTGCAAAAAGAGATTTTTGATTTAGATATTCACTTATTCCCTGCTCGTGCCGAAATGCCTCAACATGCACATTATGATGTGCGTTTTTGCTTGATTGCTTCCGAAGATACACTTCTCACGCTCAGCCCCGAGTCTAAGGAATTACGTTGGTTTAGTATAGAAGAGGTAACAGCCCTGACCGAAGAAGAATCTTTGCTCAGAATGGTAAGAAAAATGGCTATTTTATAAATATGTGATAAAAGAACTCATTTTTTTTAGTTCGATTCATAACTTTTGGTCAATTTTGCGTTAAGTAGATAGAAATTAAAATATTAAAGTGTTATGAAAAAATTATTGATTTTTGGTATTCTAGTATGTTTCCTTGCTTCTTGTTCAAATTATCAGCCTATTAAACAAACATGGGTTCCTAATAAGCATAAACCAAGTGATTTCACAAAGCCTAAAACTAAAAAACGCAAAAATTAGTCTCTCACCTTCAAAATACATTTAAACATGAAAAATTTACGGAAAATGGTAAGTTTATTTCTTTTATTGGCATTTTTGAGCGTGAGTTTTGGAAGTTGTGTCAATCACATGCCCAAACGTAGAAAACCTCATGGAATAGTTAAACCTGGAAAAAAAATGCCTTGCAACTGCAGTATCAAACCTACCAAAAGTAGGTTTTTTTTATGTTAAAAAATTTCGGACTTTTGGGGTAAATTAAATTAAGATGATGAATCCTAAAATTACCATTGCTATTGATGGCTTCGCCGGCTCTGGCAAAAGCACTACTGCGAAGGCAGTAGCAAAACATTTGAATTATATTTATATCGATACAGGGGCAATGTATCGTGCTGTTACTTTGTACTTTTTGAGAAATGAAATAGACTTCTCACAAGATGTGCAGGTGAAGGAAGCCTTGGAAAGTCTAACAATCACTTTTCAATACAATCTTGAATCACAAAAGAGTGACACCTATCTCAATGGTGAAAATGTAGAAAGTGAAATCAGAAAGATGTATATCTCCCAAAAAGTAAGCGAAGTTAGCAGAGTACCCGAAGTACGCCATGCCATGGTAGCACAACAGCAGTCTATGGGACAGCAAAAGGGAATCGTAATGGACGGAAGAGACATCGGTACAGTAGTTTTTCCAGAGGCTGATTTGAAAATATTTATGCAAACAAACGTAAATATCCGTGCTAAAAGAAGACAAGCAGAGCTGAAAGAACAAGGAGAAGAAATAGAACTCTTCGAAATCATCGAGAATCTAATCAAACGTGATCAGATAGATACTACCCGAAAAGAAGGTCCTCTCCGCAAGGCAGAAGATGCTTTGGTGCTAGACTCTAGCGAAGTGAGCATCAATGAACAGATTAAATATGTCTTAGCTTTGGCAGAAGAAAAGATTACGCAGCTTTATTAGCCTTAATGTAATTCCTTATGTGTGATTCTAAACCATTAAGGAATGAAGGAAATTAAGTGTTTAGTTGCCATCAACATAATGATTACTAAACACTTATATATTTCTACTTGATGCTTCATCTTTTCTATCTTTCAAGAATAATTACCTCACTTCACTCCCATTTTGAGCGTTTTGGGCTTGTGCGACAAAGACAAGGCTTTTATCAGGATTTTCAGTTAATACAAAAACTATAAAGAGAAAAGTCTGCTAATCTACTGCCCAACCTGCTGCTACAAGTTCATCTACATTTTGAAAGATAGTTTTTTCTTTTGTTTTGGCATTTTCTAAAATAAAATTATCGGCAAGCAAATCCTTTAAGTGAATGATTGCATATTGTCCATTAAAATTCTTGAGGTGCATTTTATCAGAAAAAGGCATAAAATTCTTATCTCTTAAGATGTCGTAGGTTCTTGCTATCAAAGCCTCTGACCATGTGTTTGTATTTTTCATTTTTGTTTGGGGTTAAATTAAGTGTTAGTGTAAACTATAATGCAAGTATAAGGGGGTGAGTATGACAAAACTCGTCCTTCTGAGAAAAAATATTTTTATGCTAGTATTATTGGGCTGTGCAGTCATTCAACATGCCAGCATGTAGCCACAAAACCCATACTATTGTACAAAATAGAAAACCACATAGGAACATAGGACACATAGAGGTGTTTTGTGTTCATTTAGACATCATTTGTATAGTAGTGTTACGTTTTGGTCATTTTGTCGGAAAACCCCTACCTCGCTAAGTGTCCCACCTGTGAGTGTTTTGGTGTCGCACCAAAATCTGTCAAGATCTTATCTGACAATTTAGCCAAAATGGAACATTAGTATTGCTATACTGTGCAGCCATTCAACAATGCCAGCATGTAGCCACAAAACCCATACTATTGTACAAAATAGAAAACCACATAGGAACATAGGACACATAGAGGTGTTTTGTGTTCATTTAGACATCATTTGTATAGTAGTATGCACAAAACCCTATTCATCATATCTCTTCAATGCTTTTTCAAGTCTTTCTTGGATATTTTTTGCCAAAATTTCAGGCTCAATGACTTTTACGTGGGAGTGATGAAACAAAATTCTTTGTTCTAAATCATAGGTGAGGGTTACAAAAAGCGAAATTTGTAATTCATTTTCATCATTAATCAAGATTTTTTGAGAGTGATGCAAAGGACGAGTTTTAATATATTTACCTGTGTGAGGCTCAAAGGAGAGTACTACTTTTTGTGGTTTTGTTGGGGCATTGGCATAAATACCAAAAGTATATTTAAAAAACTCTTCAGGGTCAAATGTTACGCATTTTTCTTTAAAACTTTCTTTTTGATGAATGTGCTCTATTCTTTCTAGGGCATAACTCTCAATAGATTTGTTTTCACAATTTGCTCCCAGCAAGTACCAGCGGTTTTCAAATTCTTTAAGCAAATAAGGTTCTATTAGGTAGGTTGTAGCTTCTTCACCATTGAAAGGCTGATAGAGTAGGGTAAGTTTTTTTTGATTGATGATTGCCTGTAATATTTGGGATAAGTACTTTGTTCCGTTATAATTTTCATTTTGGCTGATTTGTATAAATTTAGCCAAATTCTCCTTCTCTTGTAGCACCTGATTCATAGCTAAACCCATAGAAAAGCTTAGTAAAAGTTTCTCAAAAATCACTAAATGCTCATCCTCTTTGAGTTCGTAAGTATTGCTTTTTTTGTGATAGATGATATTCAAATGAAATTCATTGCGTAGTTTTTCAATATCTCTTCGAATATTACGCTCTGAAACCTCAAAATCAGTGAGGGCATTTTTGATGTGTATAAAAGTTGTTTTGTTATCTTCTCGTAGAAGTTCTAAGATAATCTGCCAGCGTTTTATTTGAGCTTCATTACTCATAAATGATAGTTAGATTCAAAAAACAAAATAGACTTAAGAGCCCCTTCATTGGGGGCAAGTCAAATTTTTCTTTTTAGTGGACTTTCCTCCTAGAGAAAAGACATAAGGAAGTAAATTTGACTCGCTCCTCTAATCTAATACCTACCTCACCACACTTCCATTTTGAGCATTCTGTGTAGGTGCTACAAAAACAAGGCTTTTATCAGGATTCTCAGCCATGAGTATCATTCCTTGTGATTCTATGCCTTTCATAGTGCGTGGGGCTAGGTTTGCTACTAGACAGACTTGCTGCCCGATGATGTCTTCTGGCTCGTAATATTCGGCTATTCCACTGACTACAGTACGTTGGTCTAGCCCTGTATCTAAGGTAATTTTGAGTAGTTTTTTGGTTTTGGCTACTTTCTCTGCTGCCAAAATAGTCGCTACACGAATATCAGGCTTGGTAAAATCATCAAACTCAATCTCAGGTTTAAGTGGTTCTGCTTTCACTTCTTGTGCCGCATTTAGTTTTTCTGCTTCTGCTAGTTTCTGTTTTTGTGCTTCTACCTGTGTATCCTCTATTTTTTCAAACAAAATAGGTACTGCATTCACTGTCTGCCCCGCTGAGATTAAATCAATCCCTCCTGCTTGAGCCCAAGTGCTTTCCTTGAAATTAAGTATGTCTTTGAGCTTTTGAGCAGTACGAGGCAAGAAAGGCTCTGATAAAATCGCCAGATTAGCAATTACTTGGATTCCTAGATTCAAAATCGTAGCAATTCGCTCTGCATTTCCTTCTGCATCTTCTTTGTACAAAGTCCAAGGGGCTGTTTTTTGCATGTACTGATTGCCATTGCGTGCCAAATCCATCACCAAAGAAAGTCCTTCACGGAAACGATAACTTTCTATGGCTTCACCTATTTTCTGCGGGAAAGCAGCCAGTTGTGCAATTAGCTCTTCATCATCTGCTGTAAATGCACTTTGTGCAGAGACTTTTCCTTGATAGTATTTTTGGGTCAAGGCTATAGGTCTGCGTACAAAATTCCCTAGATTATCCGCCAATTCATTGTTATTCTTGCTTTGAAAATCTTTCCAAGTAAATTCACTGTCTTTGGTTTCGGGTGCATTGCTAGTGAGTACATAGCGTAGCACATCTTGCTTATCAGGAAATTCTTCTAAAAACTCGTGTAGCCAAACTGCCCAATTGCGTGAAGTAGATATTTTCTTATCTTCCAAGTTCATAAATTCATTGGCAGGCACATTGTCAGGCAATATAAACTCCCCATGTGCGTGCAGCATCACAGGGAAAATAATACAGTGAAATACAATGTTATCTTTTCCTATAAAATGCACCAATTTGGTTTCTTCATCTTGCCAATATTTTTTCCAAGCATCTGGGCTTTCTCCTCTTTGAGCAAAATAGTCCTTAGTGGCAGAGATGTAGCCAATAGGTGCATCAAACCAGACATACAATACTTTTCCTTCGGCTTCTGCAAGAGGCACTTTGATACCCCATTCTAAATCACGAGTTACTGCACGAGGTAAAAGTCCTTGATCTATCCAAGATTTACATTGACCATAGACATTGGTTTTCCAGTCTTTTTGATGCCCTTCGAGTATCCATTCTTTGAGCCAGTCTTCGTATTCATCAAGTGGTAAATACCAATGCTTCGTACCTTTTTTGATGAGAGCAGCATCGCTCATGGTAGAGCGTGGGTTAATAAGTTCATCAGGACTAAGAGTAGAGCCACAGTTTTCGCATTGATCACCATAAGCATCAGAATTGCCACAGTTGGGGCAAGTACCTTGTATCAATCTATCCGCCAAAAAAGAATTGGCTTCTGGGTCATAAAACTGCTCAGAGGATTTTACTTTTAAAATACCTTTATCATGTAGATTAGTGAAAAACTCTTGAGCTGTCTGGTGATGTATAGGTTTAGAAGTTCGAGAATAAATATCGAAAGTAATCCCGAAGTCTTCAAAAGATTTTCTGATGATTCCATCGTATTTATCCACTACTTCTTGCACGCTGATTCCTTCTTTTTGAGCTCTCAGCGTAACTGCAACTCCATGCTCATCAGAGCCACACACAAATAGCACATCTTCGCCCTTTAAACGGAGATAACGAGCATAAATATCTGCTGGCACATATACTCCTGCCAAGTGCCCGATATGGACAGGGCCATTGGCATAAGGTAAAGCGGCTGTAATGGTATTTCTTTTATAATTCTTTGATTGCATCTCTAAGTGAGTTATGAGTTATAAATTATGAGTTATGAGTTCGTAATAACTTGATAATAAGTATCTTACTTAAACTAATTGCTCACTTTATTTTTAATTTAATACTAATGGTATCTAGTAGACATTATTACGATATTTTTATATTGTATGATACCGTCCAAGCGAAGACGCTTAGACGAGGTGATATCTGGTGCAAGCCTCTTGGCTTGCACCTCTACAAATAAAATCGTAATAGCCTCTAGTATTTTATATCTAAAAATCT